>JAGVMW010000016.1 GCA_020053615.1 archaeon
GAAAAAAGAAAGCCATTGGCATGGTGGGGTTTTTATTTATAAACATTTAAAAACGCTTTTTTATTTTTTGATGTTACGTGATATCGGTACTATACAGTGCGAATGAGATGAGTAGAGCAAACTTAGGAGACCGCAGTCGAGTTTAGATTGTGGTGATGGAGAAGAAGAGAATGTAAGAATTACGAAAAAGAGAGATAAAATTTATTTTGTTTTACTATTTGCCCATATTTTCTCAACTAACTCTTTAATAGCAGGTTTAGAATAATCGCAGGCAACGCAGGCATCGAGGCATTTCGAAGCTGAGGTTACTGCTCCATCATAGCTTTTGATTAAATCTTTAGGTAGCCGTCCGGTAGAATCAGAAAGAGATATGCTTTCCATCCTCGCGTTTTTGATATAATCTTCCAGCGCTTTCATCGCTTCGTTTCGAGCAGTGTAAATGGGATCTGAGTTTAAGAAATTATTTCTATTATCTTCATTACCCGTATTGTTTGAGTTCTTAATATACTCCGCCAATCCATAACATCTCATACAATTAACATGCGTACGTTGTAATGACATTTTTTTGTTACCTTCTGTTTCCCTTTTTAATCAATTCTACTCAATGCACCGGTAGCCGCATAAACTAAATCTTTCAGTTTAACTCTAGTTTCTCCGTATCTTAACTGCGGTAGATGAGCAAATGTCTTTTCTTTTACAACTCTTAGCAAAGGAGAATAAGCTACAGCCAAAGCTGGCTCCTCTTTTCCAATCTTGGCAATCACACTTAATACTCCAGCTAGGAGCTGGTATTCCTGGTTAAATGTCTTCTGGGGACCATTTAGATATCCATGCCCAGAGTCTTTCTTTAAGCTCTGCATCGATTCCGGGGATGCTGCTGTGTGTGTGCGAGAAAGTTCTTCTTCCAGCAGTTCTATGACTGTGCTAGTTAAGCTGGATTTGAAGTTCTGATTATCACTATTCCGATAAAGCCAGACTAGGTAATCCGCAGAATTAGTTGACCCAAAATTATTTTTACCAGACTGATGCACAATTCCCCTATCCAAAGTTGCTCTTACAAATTCGTACAGGTGCTGTTCACTTTCAAGAATGCTGGGGTAGTCTTCTGGAGAGCCAAAAGGCCGTTGCGATATATCCTCGCCGCCGAACCAGGCAATACCTTTGTCGTACAGAAATACAGCCCCTAATTCTCGGTTAAGATGAGTCCAGAAATAATGACGCTCATCTTTAAAGTTTTCTTCCAATGTTCCTTCGGGATGAGTAGCATGGTATCTCGCAAAAGCTTTCTCAGAGAAAGTATAAAAGTCTCGTAATACTAAGTCCAAGCAGGTATTTGTTTTTGTGGCAGTCATTTGCTTAATCCTCAAGTCTCATATTGGTGATTCATTTCCCAATATACTTTCTCGGAGCTACCCTCTCTTCCGCTACCGCATCCAGCCATTCCTACAGCCGCTACCAAAGCACAAATTGTTTTTTTCATGTTAGTTCACCAAATTTAAACTAATATAAAAAACCCTTACTTCAACTCTTTATCAACTAGAGCGTTGAAGTAATTGACGAACAAAGGCGCTTCTACCCATACTGCGCAGTCATAACTCTTGTGCACTTTAACGTCGTCAGTAAGGAACAATAACAATTCTTTGTTGTCTACTAAACAGAATCGGGCATCGCTCTTTCCTGCAACAGTTTTTATCTGCGCAAACTTAGACATTTCTTTAACAACTTCTTTGTTAGCATCACCAGTAACTGCTACTTTAATCGCAACACCAGATTTAGCTGCTTTCTTCAACGCAGGAGATAGTGCTTCAAACTTCCGGTCCAAGCCGTCTTTAGAAGTCATAATAGTAACACTTTTCTGAGCGTTTTTAATCATTGTAGTCATATGCTCATAAACTCTGTCTCTGCCTCTGAAAGCGCCAGATCTATCAGTTGGATCAACTAACTTGATTCCATCGGTATGCAAAGTATTAAGCTCTCCCATAACCTCAGAATCTTTTAATCCGGTAAGAACTTTGTTTCTCTCATCAGCATCTTCTGCAACTTTCTTCTTAACTCTCTCTACCACTTCAGCAGGAGGTACAGCTAAATATTTGATAGGCTTACCCATCTTAACTACAATAAAGCCTTTCTTTTCCAGTGATTCTAGAACGTCATAAGCTCTGGAGCGTGGAACATTAGAAATGTCAGATAATTCGCCAGCAGTGGATACTCCTCTGGATAATAGGGCAATCCATAATTTACTCTCATAAGAGTTTAGCCCGAAGTCTTTTAATTTGTTCAAAAAATCTTTTGGTACGATCATTTTATTTTTCCTCCTGTTGGTTTATTAGTTAAACATCATATTTTTCTCTTATAGGTTCAGACTTTGATTTTTGTATCTTTTAGTCAAAGTCCTCTCAATATAAATACGGGGTTAACATACGACAGTTTATAATCCCCGCATTTATACAACACCAGAACCTCTTTAACCGCTTAATTATAATATATCTTCTAAACTAGAGGTTATTTATAAATGTTTCGGTTGTTTTAGCACTTTGGAGTGACACCGAGGTAATAAAATCTAGTTAACATAATTCCTGCTAGCTCACCCAAACCTTAATAAAACTGAGAAAAATACCTTTAAATAATGAAAGAGGCGCTCAAAAAAGAGATAAATTATGCACTAACTCAAACTATTGCTATTCTCGAGGCTAAAGATGCTAAAGACAGCGAAGAGCTTAAAACCCTCAGCGACCATGCTATAGAAGACGTAGCTGTGCATAAAGACTTAGATTTAATCTCTGTTACCGTGTTAATCTACTCTATCTACAAAATTCTTCCCGACATCAAGCCAGAAGAATATACCGACTTAGTTAAAGAGCTGAATAATGCGAAGAAGCATCTGGAACAGAACAATCTGGGCAGGTATAATCGAAGCATCAAAACCTTATTCAACATTATTGGAGAAAGCCATGCTACAGTCAAAGTTCATCTTCAAGACGTGATGCAGGCCGCCAGAATAAAGAAAGGCGCTGCTTTATTACACCATGGTCTTTCTATCGGACAGGCTGCGGGATTGATGGGATTATCTAATTGGGATTTACAGCAATATGTGGGAAAAACCACTTCATTGTCTCAGCATGAAGAAATTATTCCTGTAACTAAAAGAATCCAATTGGCATTTAAACTATTTGGGGTAAAAGCATAATGGCTGACACTCCACCGCAGCGAATCTTGTTCTTTGACACTGGACCGGTTATCTCTTTAGTTATGTCCAGATTGATGTGGATTATTCCAGAACTTAAGAAACAGTATGGAGGAAAGTTTTACATCACTCCCGCTGTAAGATTAGAATTAGTTGAAAGACCTCTAGCGGTAAAGAGATTTGAGTTTGAAGCACTGCAGGTTTTGAAACTAATCAATGATGGTGTATTGGAAGTGTATGACAAAGTACCTAAAGCTTCTGCTGCTAAATTAATCAACTTAGCCAATAGCTCGTTCAAGATAAACGGCAAAAATATGGACGTAATGCAATCGGGAGAAATTGAATCAGTTGCCTGCGCATTAGCTCTCGGAGCAGAAGCGGTAGTTATGGATGAAAGAACACTGCGTTTATTCATTGAAAACAGTTCGCAGATGAAATCGTTGCTGGAACGTAGATTCAAAAGCGAAGTAACTGTAAATAATGATAATATCAAACTGTTCAGCCAGATGTTAAAAAGTATCAATATCATCCGTTCAATTGAATTGGTAGCCGTAGCGTTCAAGCTGGGATTGCTGGACCAATATGCTCCTCCGAATAAAAATGGGGAATCAACTTTATTGGATTCAGTATTATGGGCAACTAAATTTAATGGCTGTGCAGTTACCGATGATGAGATAGACGAAGCGGAGAAGTTCTTGTTGAGATAGTATAAATAATTCACGTCCACAATAAAGGAAATCTTTTTAAATACTCATCCATTTTAAGCCTAACAATGACGAAGAAATGCATCATCTGCACTAAACCTGCGGTTTACCGTATAAAAGATACGCCTGATTTCTATTGTGATGAATGCGCTGAAGAAAACTTTGGTGATGTGAGTATGTTAATTAAAGTGGAAGAAGAGGCGCAGAAGCTTAAAAAATATCTCGAGAAAAAAGTTAATGGAGAAATTGATGACGAAGATGCTGAAGATGAAGAACCTGCTCCAATAAAAGAGAAACCTAAATCTAAGAAGAAAAAAGTTCTTAATAAGAAAGATGACGAAGAGTTAGATCAAGATGATGTATAAAAGTATTAAAATTGGAAACATCTCCACTTCTAAAGTAGAAATTGTGGATATTGTTAAAGCATGGCTAATTATATCGCTGACGTTTACATTTCTATTCACCAACACTCGTTTGATTGACGACACTTTAACTTTTGCGAGTTTAGAAGCGCCTTCGTTTTGGATTATGTTTGTTATTTCTTTACTAACCGCAGGAATTGGATTCTTATTACATGAACTGGCGCATAAAATTGCTGCACAGCGTTTTGGCTGTATGGCAGAATTCCGTGCTTTTGACCAGATGTTGTTTCTGGCCCTAGGACTAGCTGCAGTTATCGGATTCACTTTCATCGCTCCGGGAGCAGTAATGATTTCTGGAATGCTCACCCGAAAAGAAAACGGAATTATCAGCTTAGCTGGACCGTTGACTAATTATATATTAGGGATGCTGTTCTTAGGATTGATGTTTCTGCTTCCACCGTTAGGTTTTATTTTTTCCATTGGCTTCCAGATAAATCTGTGGTTAGGATTATTTAACATGATTCCTTTCCTTAACTTCGACGGAGCTAAGATCATGAATTGGAACTTGTATATCTGGCTAGGAATGGTCGCTTTTGGGATAATTTTCTTGTTTTTCCTGTCTTTTTAGGGCAGTATCACAAAGTGTATAAAAGTGTATACTGGGGGCTAAAAACACCCTTTTTACAGTTTGCTATTTTAAAAGAGTTAAATCTTGAGTAAAAAATACAATTATGGACGACAAAACTTATCTCATAATCCCTAAATTTATGGCTTTCCGAGGTATACTCGACGAGAACATCGGGCAAAGCTTTATATATTAGTCCTCTCTAGTATAGAACTTAGTTCTATAACGACGGGCAAAAAGGATTGTATCTGATTGGTCGTGGTTATATAAAAAAAGAGGGTGATTAAACTGAAGCAACATATATTTCAAGAGGTAAAGAAGTTTAAAATCCAGCGGTGTTGCAAGCGGTGCGGAAAGCGTATTGTAGTCGAAAATGCTAATCGTTATTATTGCACCGACTGCCGTGGGTATTAATTTTTTCTTTTTTTTTCTTTCAGTTTAGTATGTGCATAGCATTAAATTCGACTGCGGTCTCATAATGTGAGTGCGCTCACACTTCAAAATTCTTGATGAAATAATTGGAAAAGCTGACGTTCTCCGTAAGAGACAACCCTCTTGTTAGCTCGTTGTAACCTTTGATTGAATTTTGACCTGATGATGCTAGCACATACTCAGTTTAGGCACAGTCCAAAAAGTGAGTGATAGCACCATTATCACCACTGCCCAGAAAAATCGAGAGTGATTTTCTGGGCTGAGATGCGATAGTTGCATCTCA
>JAGVMW010000104.1 GCA_020053615.1 archaeon
ATCTCCGTAAGAGACAACCCTCTGTCGCTCTCTATGTAATAATCGAACGGATTTCGACTTTATGATGCTCATCACGCTTCAGATTACTGAAGTATTACGATGGTTTAGTATATGTGTTTTTATGTTTTGACAACTTGGAGATTATGATAATAAAGAGTAGTTAGCACGGAAATGACATCATCACTGAAATCACTTCGAAAATTATATAAAGAACTCATATTAAAATACCATTTGAAGCGCGGGTAGCCAAGTGGCTAAGGCAATCGCCTGCAGATCCGCTAGGATGAGCCGAAAGGCAATGACAAGAAGACAGCGATCATTCGAGGGTTCGAGTCCCTCTCCGCGCTTTTTATTTCTTTTTCAAATAAGATAATAACAATTTTCAATTCAAATAGAATTATACATTACACGGACGAAAGTAAATTGCTCGAGGATTCTTCATTTCTGCTACTGCTTTTTCTGCGTCAGCAATGCAAGGAGCAT
Source organism: archaeon (assembly GCA_020053615.1). Lineage (GTDB taxonomy): Archaea > Nanobdellota > Nanobdellia > Woesearchaeales > GW2011-AR9 > JACRPH01. The sequence goes on from JAGVMW010000104.1 coordinate 484, forward strand.
ACTTCCATTCTTTAGTAATTGTGTCAATTGCCGCAACTCCATCTTCCGGGTGTTTAGCTCTAATTTCTTCGTGCAATTCTCTAAACAGTTCTTCTCCTCTAATCAATACTTGATGTCCATTTCTATGTTGGCGTGGAGTGCGATAATGTTCTAATTCTTTAATCACCTTTTCTTCACCATAACCCCCATCCCAAGGCTCACTGTTTCTTCGGCTTAACAAATACTTTACTGCTAAAGGATCTATAATCTCTTCTAAAATATATTTTATCACTTTTTCCATTTTGAATAACACAAAATAACTTTAAATTTATAAAGATATGTGTAATTGTAAGCTACTATGAACAAAAAATCACTCTCCTCCTTAGAACTCGCAGCTATAGTAAAAGAACTGCAATTTCTATCCCGCAGTAAAATCTCACAAGTGTATTACAACGATGGATTATTACTGCTCCAGCTACACGTCTCCGGTGAAGGGAAACAATTATTGAAAATCATCCCTGGAAAATTGATGTGCCTCACCAAAATTAAAGACACTGCCGACAAGCCGTCTGGATTCTGCCAGCAGCTTAGAAAATATCTTGGTGGAGGGATTATCTCTTCCATCAGCCAAAAAGATGCAGAAAGAGTAGTAAGTATTGAGATAGAAAATATTCTAGAGGGAAGCAAATCCAAACAAAAATTTTATTTGCTCGCTGAATTATTCTCTACCGGCAACATAATCCTAACTGATAAAGAGCAGGTTATCATCGCGGCATTAGAATCTCGGGAATGGAAAGATCGTACCATAAAACCACGAGAGAAATATATCTTACCCCCTTTAAGTGTGAATTATCTTACTCTCACCAAAGACCAGCTTAAGAATCTGTTGCACAAAAGCGATAAGCGCAACTTAGTCACATTTATGGCTACTGAAATTGGCTTAGGTGGCTTATATGCAGAAGAAGTATGTAAATTAGCTGGCATCGATAAAAACAAGCTTCCTAAAGAAGTTCCTGACTCTTGGGTTATTCCTATTCACAAAGCGCTTCAGGATATAATTGGCAAACTGAAAGACATTCACGGTTATGTTTATGCTGAAGATATCACTCCGTTTAAACTGTTAGGAATAGAACCGGCAAGAGTAACCGATACTTACAATGAAGCCATTGATGAATTAAATCCATTAGCAAAAGTTTCTCCTTATGACCAGAAAATAAGATCTATGGAGAGGATTGTAGCCGGACAAGAAGAAAGCATAACCAAATCAGAAGAATCTATTATTGAAAATAAACGTATCGGAGAGTTGATTTACGAAAATTATGCTTCGATTCAAAAGATGCTGGATATTGTCAAAGAAATGCGTGGTGCTTTAGAATGGAGCGAGATTGGAGAAGAGTTAAAACGCATCAAGAAATTAGTTAGCGTTGATTTGAAAAATAAAAAAGTAGTTTTAGAATTGTAAAATCATCCGTAAAATCTACTTTCTCTTCTTAGATGGTTTAGCATTCCTAACTTTCTTCTCTTCCGGCTTGAACCACAGTAGATAGATAATTGGCAGTAATCCCAACGTATTAAATATCAATATACACACAAACCATTCTTTCTGTTGGTTCTTAGCAGAATACCATAACCCAAACCCTTTCCAAATGGCTTCCCATACAGCTAGAACTATTAACCCAAATAGCATCCATCCTGTAAACAACAATCCTAATGGACCAAATAACATTTTATATCACCCTTTAAATTGAACTTATCGACAATAGTCTACTTTCCTTTCAGCTTCTTTAAATCTTCCAAAATATCTGAAGCGATGAAAGTATATCCTTTTTTCTTCTTTAGCAATTGATCTCCTAACCAGCCATTTACATAAGAAGCAGCTACTGCACTCTTGAATTGGTCTTTAGTTTTGGCTAAGAATCCTACTACTAAACCGGCTAAAACATCTCCGGTGCCAGCTTTAGTCATACCTTGATTTCCAGTTCTATTGAATGCAATCTTGTTGCGAGAAATAATAATATCTGTGGGACCTTTCACCAGCAGTACATTATTGTTCTGTAAGAAGTAACGTAAGTTGCCCTGTAAAATATCCGCTTTCTCTTTAGCGTTTGACTCTTTCAACTTAGGCAGCAGAAATTCTTTTCCGCTATTAACTAACATTATTTCCAATTCAGTTTCATGCGGAGTAAGGATAGCATTATGAAAATCTTTGAATGACAGCGACTTTAACGCATCGGCATCAATTACTTTTAACTTAGGTGATTTCTTTACGAAATACTGGCAGAACTTATCTGCTTTTCTAGTAGCACCGTTTCCAACTAGAACCGCATCAAACTTATCGGCATATTTTACCATTTCTTTAGCATTTTTGATGTTAAAATGACTGCCCTTGACTTTGTAAGTCATCAAATCCGGACAGAATCGGTTTACTGCCCATGCTACTTTCTCAGGAGTAGCAATAGTAACCGCATCGCATCCGGTTCTTAGAGCGGCTAATCCAGCCAAGCTGACTGCACCTACATACTCTTCCGAGCCACCGATGATTAAAGCGTAGCCGTTTTCTCCTTTATGAGAAGTCTTTTTCCGGTCCATTAATTTTTTGATTTGGTTGATATTCATATGAATGTACCTCTTTTTTGCTTAATTGAATTTATGATTGTGCTAAATCTTTTAAGCAGAGGCTTTTTTTAGGCTTTATATAACTTTGCATTAACTCCTTAGTGAGAAAACGTTATTTTGGGGTTTATTTATAAAGGTTGTGAAAAAAGTCAGGGTGGTTTATAAAGGAGAAGCGATTGCAGAAGTGGTGTTTGCAGGTAGTTTACCCCAACTTCAATCTCGGTCGTCACGGCACAGTCCAAAAAGTGAGTGATAGCACCATTATCACCACTGCCCAGAAAAATCGAGAGTGATTTTCTGGGCTGAGATGCGATAGTTGCATCTCA
>JAGVMW010000164.1 GCA_020053615.1 archaeon
CACCGGACCCTCTTTCAATCCTAACTTCTGAGCTTTAGCCAGATTAATCCTCAAGCGGTCTTTCTCGACAAATCGAAAACCAATGGTCGGAGCAGAATGTTTCAACGGTTGAGCTTCCAATTCAAACTCTTCATTCTCAAAGAATATTCCCGAGCTAACTTCTTTCACTTCAAATTCAATCACGTCTTTAGCTGCAAATGATTTTAACAAGTGTTCTAAGTACTTCTTGCTTCCTTCCGGACCGTAAATATATAATTTCTTGGCGAATTGATCTGCCCCCATACTGCTCAGCAATCCAGGAATTCCAAACACATGATCTCCGTGCCAATGGCTAATTAATAATCGAGTTATCTTGGCCGGTTTTAACCCAGCTATTCTCAACTGCCGCTGAGTTCCCTCGCCACAATCAAACAAAATATTCTCTGTATTAAACTGAAGCAAGAAGCTGGAGTGATTTCTAGCTTTAGTCGGCTGCATACACGATGTTCCTAAAAAAGTTATATCTACCATTTACAGCACTTTCTCCAGTTCATTTAAATTTCTTATTTTTAACTCAAATTGGCGGGAACCGCGGCGATCCATCATTATCGCTTTAATCCCTGCTTTTTGTGCTGGAAGCATATCGCTTTCAAGACTATCTCCTATCATAACACATTCATCTGCAGCTGCACCCAATTCAGCTAACACTTTAGACAGGAATTCTGGATCAGTTTTTATTACACCCAATTCATACGAGCAAAATACTTTTTCAAAATATTTCCTCATTCCAAATTTATTCATTACATTATTTATGGCGAACCTATCTGTATTTGAAACTAATACTACCCGATACTTCTTTTGTAATTCTGCAAGCATTTCTATCGTTTCAGGATAAGGCCGAGCTAACATCCATGACTTGTTCCACATACCGATAAGTATCTCCATCTGCCTTTCTGAACAATCTACTTTAAACTCTTGAGCTACGCTCTCAAACGCGGTTTTCAAATCTGGAAAATCGGTAGTCATCATAATTTTCTCAAAGCGCACCACATATTCTGAGAACAACATGGGTATACCTAATATTTCCTTTACCTGCCGCGTGGGACTCCACACGCCGTTTTCCACTAAGGTTCCCCAAAAGTCGAACAAGAGTACTTTTGCCATATTTCTGATAGATTGAGTGTTCTATTTATATTTTACCACTAAATATTTATACTTCTTCTTTATTTGGCTTAATTATGACACCACAACAACGTTTGGATATCATCAAATCAGTAGGAGCAGAGATACTCACCGAAGAAGAATTATTGCAATTACTGAAAGACAAGCCGCATCCCATCGCTTACGACGGTTTTGAACCAAGCGGTAGAATTCATATCGCCCAAGGTCTATTGCGAGCAATTAACATCAACAAGATGACTTCTGTCGGATGCAAGTTTAAGATGTTTGTAGCAGATTGGCATGGCTGGGCCAACAACAAGATGGGCGGAGATTTAGAAAAAATACAAACCGTAGGTAAATACTTTATTGAAGTATGGAAAGCTTGCGGATTAGATTCAAAGAATGTAGAATTTGTATGGGCCAGCGACTTATTGAACAGCCGAGAATATTGGAAAACCGTCATGCAAGTTGCCCGAAGCACCACTTTAAACCGTATTCTAAGAACTACACAAATAATGGGCAGAAGTGAGAAAGACACACTCATGGCTTCACAGATATTCTATCCCTGCATGCAAGCAGCCGATATCTTCCATCTGAAAGTAGATATCTGTCAATTAGGGATGGACCAAAGGAAAGTAAATATCCTTGCACGCGAATTAGGACCACAACTAGGATTTTGGAAACCGATAGCCGTACATCACCATATGCTTATGGGATTAGGAGAACCTATACAAAGCGATGATCCCATTGAGAAAGCCATTGCCATGAAAATGTCCAAATCCAAACCAGATTCCGCTATCTTTATGATGGATACTGAAGAAGACGTCAAAAGAAAGATGAAGAAAGCATACTGTCCAGAGAAACAAGCAGCAGATAATCCCGTGTTAGAATACTGCAAATATATTATATTTGAGAAATTTTCTTCAATTAAGATAGAACGTCCCGAGAAATATGGCGGAAATTTAACATTTAAATCCTATGCGGAATTGGAACAAGCATTTGTTAACGGAGAATTACATCCAATGGACTTGAAAACTGCTGCTGCTGACTACATCAACAGGTTATTAGTTCCGGTAAGAGAATACTTTGTTAAGAATGCAGAGGCGCAGAAATTACAGAAACTGGTGGAAAGCTATCAAGTAACAAGGTGAAAGGAGATTATATTTTTTTTATCTCCCTTCGATCACAGCCATCGTGTGATGCTTAAAATACTTCGTCGCTACTCTTTTAACATCTCCAATAGTAACTTTCTTAATCTTAGGAATAAATTTATTCAGTAATTCTGCATCTTTAGCATGTTCCCATAATAATAATTGGTCGGCTACTTTCTGATTATCTTCTATATCCAAATAAAAGTCTCCTTCGATATATGTCTTAGATTCATTTAAGTCTTTAGGAGTTATCTTCTGCAGCTTTCCCAATTCATCTAAAATTAATTTCTTGACTTTTTCTACATTTTTTCCATCAATGGTAGCATAAACTGCAAAATATCCAAAGTTAATATCGCTAATGTGTTCTGTTCCTACATCATAAGCTAAGCCTTGCTTACCTCGTATTTCAGTAAACATTCTTCCACTTTGTCCTCTTCCTAAAATTCCGTCGATTACTTCTAGCACATAACTATCGGGATGATTTCGAGGAACACTCTTAAATCCCACCACCATATAGGTGTTAGCTACATCCTTTCTTTCTTTAACCTCTTTAGTTTTAGTTGCAGGAGGTTCAATGATATTAACCGGCGGAACCTTCTTTCCTTTAATTTGGGTAAACCGTTTAATTATCAGCTTTTTCCATTCTTTTACATCTCCCACCACTGAAATAACCATATTAGATGGAACATAATACTTTTGGAAATATTTTTTTATTTTTTCCGGATTAAGCCCTTTAATTACATTTTTATCTCCATAGGTTGGATATCTAGCCGGATGTTTCTCAAACAAGTTCTTTTGTAGCAGTACCCATTGATAAAATCTAGGTTCGTCATTAACCAAATCAATCTCTTTCAGAACTACATTTTTTTCTTTATTCAATTCCTTAGGATTAAACAACGGATTCTGCAGAATATCGGCTAGAATTTCTACTGCTAACGAGAAATGTTTCTTTAACACTTTAACATAAAAGCAAGTTCGTTCATTAGTGGTATAAGCATTAAAGCTGCCCCCCACTTTTTCAATTTCGTTGGAGATGTCCCAATTAGTGGGTCGATTAGTGGTTCCTTCAAATACCATATGTTCAATAAAATGAGAAATTCCTCGTTCAGTTATAGATTCATTATCGCTGCCCACTTTTACTAGCACTTGGACTACCACCGAATTACTCTTTTTGTGCTCAAATATGATTTTTAGCCCATTAGGCAGGGTAATTTTGTGCATCCTTTAGGCATATTTTTTGGGTTTATAATGCTTTTGGAGAAGCGGCACAGTCCAAAAAGTGAGTGATAGCACCATTATCACCACTGCCCAGAAAAATCGAGAGTGATTTTCTGGGCTGAGATGCGATAGTTGCATCTCA
>JAGVMW010000200.1 GCA_020053615.1 archaeon
GGGTTTTATTGTTAATGTTCTTAGTTTTGTTTGTTTCATAGTAGAATCAAACAAACTAAGAACGCTTATTTCTATTTATCTGTCAAAGTTGGGTTATAAAGAACGATCCAGTCTGCGTGGAACACGCAGAGTGTACAAAGTTGCTGTATCAACAGTTCTTCGTTGGTTGGAAAAAAAAAGAGTTGATTCCTCTTAGTTCCACACTTTCACCAGCTCAATATGACGATGTAATTGAATATGATGAAATGTGGTCTTTTGTTCACGACAAAAGTAATAAGCAATGGTTATGGCTTGCTGTTCTTCGAAGAAATAGACAAGTAGTAGCATTTCATATTGGAGATAGAAGCTATCTCTCATTTAATGAACTTTATTCAAAAGTTCCAAAAGAGTACAAAGAATGTGAAAGTAGGAGTGATTTTTGGGAAGCATATGATAACCTCCCAAAAAGATTGCATCAGAAATGTGGGAAAGAAACTGGAGAAACATCACAAGTAGAATCTGTGAATAATGTGATTCGTCAAAGACTTGGAAGATATGTGAGAAAGACATGCTCTTTCTCAAAATCTATTGTTAATCACATTAAGGTTACAGGACTGTTTTTACAAGAATATAATAAAGACCGGTTATCAGTCAAATGATTACACTACCGAAGTTTCAGGTTAAAGAGAGTTACAGAATGTTAGGAATGATACCAATTGGAGAAAGTTTTATATACTAATGATACATAATCATGTATAAATGGTACTTACCAGAAACGAACAGGGATTGATAACATATTTGTGGAGAAATTATACTGAGCAATTGAGCATTAATGAACTGGCGAAACGCACCAGCATTACGCCGAAAGGTGCTTATATCATTCTTAAAAAAAATGAAAAAATAGGTTTAGTTACCAAAAAAACAATCGCCAATGCAGTAATTTACCGGCTCAACTACCAGGATAAAAAAACTAAAGATGTGGTTGAATATGCTTTAAAAAGCGAGCAACCGCCCAACTCTTACGTTGCCGTGCTTGAGAAAGATTTACAACTTTTACAAAAGATAGCTGACGCTGCTATTTTATTTGGAAGTGTACTCACTAAAGGACTACAAGCCAACGACTTGGATGTACTGGTCATTATCAATCCCAAACATCTTCCCGTATTAAAAGCAAAAATTAAAGAATTTGAAAGCATCAGCCCTAAGAAAGTACATTTAATTATTCAGACAAAGGCAGATATGCAGAAAAATCTTCGTAAAAAAGATTCAGTAATTATAGAAGTATTGCAAAAGGGACATATCTTATGGGGGTATGATTTACTATACCAACTCATTGAGAACATTAAAAATCAGGAGGGTTCTTAAGCATGACACAAATCGAAAATAAAGTTGAGGGGCGCAGATGGTAACAAAGACGGAGTTAACTCTTAAAGAGGATGTAGAAAAAGCGGTTGGTTTAGTTGCAGCTGAATTTGCTTATGCTAAATCACTTCTTGAACATATTACTAAGATTGAGCAGGAAGAGTCGGATAAAGCTACTAAAGATCTTAGGAAAGGATTTCGACTACTGCGCTGGATTGCCAGAGGTGAGAGAAATGCCCATCGTACCGAACTGAAAGTTGTCACTGATTTACAAAGCTGGGGTGAGGAACTCCCTGCAGAATCTAAACAATGGGAAGAGAAAGTTATAAAACAATTGAAAGTAACTGATGGGAAGCTCGTTAAAGCTGCATCTCGATTTAAAGGGGATATTCGAAAAGAGTTATTGGAAATAGAAACAGAGGAACAATTGCTGGAAAAGTTGAAGAAAAAGTGGTTTTTTGAGAGAAGAAAGATAAAGATTGGTCTTACTGCACTTTTTAAAGAAGCAAAATCAGATATTGAGCAATTAGAGCAGTGGCTTAGTGCTATGGAAGCAATTCTCGGGGAGATAATAAGTAAGATAAAAGAAGCAACGAAACTGAAGATATTGATAATTGAAGATAACATTGCAGAAGCAGGTTATGCTCAAACTGAATTAGTAAAAGCCGGATTTAAATATTTTAAAGCGGTTACAAATTTGTCAGAAGGATTAAAAGCAATGCCAAAATATGATGCTGTTTTATCAGATTTGTTTTTTCCGGTGGGAAATGTTTCTGCGGAACAATATTCTCAAAGATTTCTGCCCCTATATGACCAATTTAAGCAAAGACGTTTTGAAAAGATGGAAGATAACAAGATGTTACACACAATATTAGACAAAGCAAAGGAAGTTGGAGTGACACCTCAAGAGTATGTAGAGAATATTATGACTAAAAAAGAGTTTCCCCCGATAGTTTTAAACTTAGCAAGAGACGCTTTAATAGGAGTAAGAGACCATGAGAGATATGAATTGTTTTTGAAGATAGAAGACGAAATTAGAACTGGAACTAATTTGCCGTTAGGGATAATTGCTTCCGAAAGAGCTACTGAATTAGGAATACCTTTAGTTATTGTCACATCTACATGGCATCATAATGATGCTTTTGAACCTGTAAGAGATTTGATTAAAGTTCCTTATTGCGATAACTTAATAGATGGAACAAAAAATTGGAAGGGGGCAATAAAATTGCTGTTGAAACGAAGTGAATGAACTAAAGAAACCACCCCATAGTATTGATTTCATCTTTAAACAACAAAATTAAATCTGTAGATAATCTTATTTTTTCGCCTTATCCCACAAATACTCAAAATGCTTCCGGTAAGCAGCGATGCTTTCTTTGTTTTTGTTTAGGATTACTTTGAATTCTTTTTCGGTGTAAATAAATGTAACCACTAAGTTTTCAGAGAAAGTTACGCATACCGGGCCTTGCAAGTCTTTATTCAGGAATCTCACTTCAAATAGAGCTATCTTTTTTGCTCGGGGGAAGAAATATTCTTTAGAAGCAGGATCATCAAACGAAATAATCTTATTATCAATGCCCTTCTTTAATCGCTCTGCATGCCAAGTATTACTGAATTCGGCGGTGTAAATGTTTGCTAGTTCCGTGGAATAGCCGTAACCTCGATAGGTCTTCACTTTGCCGGAGATTAACTCCCAATATGCCTGCTGTATTCCCTGCACTCCGCTATAAATTTTTACTTCCCGATTCCATAGAGTAAGAAATGACTTTACCATACTTTTGGCTAATTCGGTACTTTGCATTCTGATAGCTACCGGAAATTGGCTCCACAATACGATGACGACGTTGTTCCCAAAGATGAATGTAGTAGAATTTTCTTTTTCTTCGGAGGGTAGAAAATCTGTTTCGGCACGATCTAATTGAATATTATCTGCGGTTAATACTTTTGTGTTTATGTTGGCTTGGGTTCGCTGTTTATTCCAGATGTCATAATAATATTCCATGGTTTGTTTAAATTTGTGAATTGATCCCTGGATGTAGAGTTCGTTTTTATCTCGCAGGGCGATGTTTAATACCGTTTTAATGCCTTTCTTGGTGGAGTATAATTCTACTAATGGCACTTTTTCTTTAGGCTTCTGAAATTTTTGCAGTGTAGGAATTATCTCCTGAACCTGTTGTTCTTTTTTCTGTAAATCGGCGATGAGATGTTCTTGATGTTCTTTCAATAAAGAGATTAGCTGAGAAGGATCCGCTGGCTTGAAGTATTTTTTATCGTCTTTAATGTAATAGCTTACCAAGCCTTTCTTGAGCAGCTTGTCAATCCTGTCATAAGTAAAAGTGCGGTTGAGGCTGTTTTTTAGGGCAATCTCAGCAGCGGTAGCCTCTCCTAATTCCAGCAGCGAGAGGTAGATGTTTACTTCAGTTTCAGTTAAGTTGAAGTTCTCGCTGATGATTTTTAGGTCCATATTGGGATAATTGTTCTGCTGTTTTTAAACTTGTCGTTTTATTCATAAGACAACAAATGTTTAAGTAGTTCGTCTGTTCTTACCCTAGAGTAATAAATAAGATAAAAGCCAACCGGGCTTAAAGCGGTAAGAATGGAGGTTAAAAAATGGAAGAAAAGAAATACAAAACAAAACATGAAAGCATTGAGGAATTGTTGGGAGAGAAGAAACCAAAGACAGTAGGATTATTGTCCTGCTGGCACCAGTCGCATGGACTGTGGACATTAGACAAAGATATTGCCCTGCTGTGTGAATTTAGTGGGATAGAGATGGGCCATCTTTGGCCAAGACCATCAAGTTTCCCTAGGACAACGCCACTTTTAGAAGATCATTATGGGCAGAAATTTGATTTAGTGATAGTTGGGTATGAATGCCCTTGTGGAGCTGGTGGAGGATTGCTTATTCCAGAATACAGCACAGAAATAAAAGAAAAAGGGATAACTGACCAAGTATATTTTGCAGCACGAACAGGCATACAATGCTTGGAGCATGAATTGATATCACTTTCAGAGTGTGGATTGAAAGGAGGAGAGAAGTTAATCCCCTTGCTGGAAGAATGGGGAGTGGGAATCAGTAAAAAGATGGAAGAGAGAGTTAGTAGAATAGATAGGGAGTTAAAAGAGAAAGTCGGAGAAGACGTCAGAAAGTTTCCACACCAGTTAGAAATGCTGTATCCTGTACCTAAGAGAAGTTGGATGATGGGATGATGGAGTGTAAATTCCAATAGACCGGTATAGGACAAAAGGGAATATAAGCTGCTGGGGCACATGATGGAAGCGTTGGAAGGAGGCGAATTAAAATGACAAAAATAAAGAATATCGTCGTCGCAGGACTGGCAGCTTTAGTCTTAGCCAGCGGATGTAAAGATGAAAAGTTAAATGAGTGCATTGCTAAGACGAAAGGCTTGGAATCGGAGTTTGAAGAAGCGTGTGATGGAGATTATTTTAACGTCAGCCCGTATCTATATACTATAGTAAAAAAAAGAGACGAAGTTTGGAAAGAAGCTAGCTGCGACCAGTATCAAGCTAAATGGACTTGCCATGCTGACTGGAGTTCATATAGTTTTGGGAGTTATTATTATCATGCAAAGTTGGATTATGGGCGCAAAGGAGAGGTGGAAGAATAATTCCTAAACTAAGTTACCCTTTCGCCTTCAGCTTCGCTTCAGCTACACCTTGTTTGATTATCAACGTCTTCAACTCAGCTTCGTTAGGAGCGCATAACTCCGATACCCAATTCACTTTAAGCGTAAATGCCAGCTTAGGAACGAAAGCGTGTTTTAAAGCTGCGCTAGTTTCTCCTTTTCCTAAAGTTATGAGTTCGGTATTGATTATCTTCCCACCAGTTTTCTTTCGGGAAATCTCTATGGGAACAACTGCTGATTCTTCAATGCAATGATTGGGAGCTTTCATAACCGTCCAATCTAATGCTCCGGCAGCAGTATAGCTTCCTTCTCCCGGGCGTAAATTATATCTCTCTCCGTCGCTGGTTATGATTTCCACACTGTAATAGTTGCACACTTTAGAACAGGAATCTAACGATTTAGCATAATAAGTAGGTGGTGTGCACAGGTTGTTGATACATTTGTCAACTCCGCATTGCTGATGGTCTAAGCATTTAGTTCCGACAGTCGGACCAGTTATATTAAGTGCAGGAACATTTTCCAAGTTATCGCATTGAGCATTATTGTTAACGTCTAGGCAGCAACCATTCTGTTCTGGATTTAATCTATGCGGAGGAGTGCATTCTACAGTATAAGTGATTTCTCCAGCAGTTTTAGTAGTAGATCCTCCGATAAGCTTCTCAAAGTAAATAGCTTTTCCGACGGTATTTCCCAGCAATAAAATTCCTCCGCCGATTAGGATTAAACTGACTACAGCGATGGCAACCGCTTTTATTTGCTGATTGGATGAAGAAATTTTAGAATGTGAAACAGAGCTTACTGGAGCAGATATTTTAGCTGCGGTCCCCGGCTGGCTTCTTTCCAGAAACCGCTGGTAATTATGTTTGATAGTATCTTTGTACGCTTGTTCTATCTCTTCATCGGACCATCCGGCTTTAATTAATTCAGTTTTGATTTGCGGAAATTTCTTTCCCTGCTTTATCATTTTAGTAATGTAAGTATAAGAACTTCGGGGAAGAGCAGCTTCTTTAGTGTCGCCGGCTTTATACCATAAATAATAGACTACTCCGCCCAATACTACCAATAACACTACTACCAGAAATGAATATAACACAAATCCTTTCTGATCTAACTCTTCCTGTACTGAACTTAGTTCAACGCTGGTTGCATTAACATCTTGCTGCAGCATAGCTAAGCCGGTGTTAAATGTGGGTATGTCTTTGGATTTTAGAGTATTTAATTTATCGGAGAGGGCTTGCAATTTTGTTTCAATATCAGCTAATTTATAATCTGTATCTGATCCTAGAAGACTGATTCGTGATGATAATTCATCTATGCTAATTTGCAGAGTGTCTATCTGAAGCTGTAAAGAAGTAATGGCGCTGGTTTCTACGGCTGGAGCAGGAGGTACATAAGGTGGTTCTTCGGGCGGGATATCGGGTGGAGGAATACATAAGAAACTGGTAGGGTCGCAGTAAGATTCATTGCCCAATTCGTAGATGCAATCTTCATCAATTTCGCAAAGAATAGGTTCTTGAGCGAGAACAAACGTAGATATAACTAGAACTACTATAATTAGCCATAATACTAGCTTATTCTTCATCTTTTCCTCTTTTATGGGGTAGAAATAGCTTAAAGGTTTATATATCTTATTGTTGAGCGGCACAGTCCAAAAAGTGAGTGATAGCACCATTATCACCACTGCCCAGAAAAATCGAGAGTGATTTTCTGGGCTGAGATGCGATAGTTGCATCTCA
>JAGVMW010000079.1 GCA_020053615.1 archaeon
ATGAGATGCAACTATCGCATCTCAGCCCAGAAAATCACTCTCGATTTTTCTGGGCAGTGGTGATAATGGTGCTATCACTCACTTTTTGGACTGTGCCCGAAGTACGGAAGTATTCTTCTGTTGTATGTGCATAGCATCTTCAAAATTCCTGATAGAATGATGGAGGTGGCTGACGTTCTCCGTAGGAGCCATCCCTCTTGTCAGCTTGATATAACTTTCGATTGAATTTTGACCTTATGATGCTATGCGCATACATTCTGTCATCCCATCACTACTTCTCTGCAATGCTTATAACTCCCTGCCGCGTTATTCAGTAACTTGTGATAAAATTTAGTATCGACTATTCTTAAAGAATCTTTTAGCCCCAGTTCTTGACACGCTTTGGTATACATTGTAATAAATTCACGATGATGTTTTATCTGACTCAACTTAGCATAGGTTTCTTTGAATGTGGCTTCATCTAATGATTCTAACTTAACCAAACCATATTTCTCTAAGAATAATCCTAATTCGACAAAAGGTAATTTTAACTTGCCCTGAGATAATATCATTACTTCGGTCTGTTTCTGCTTTAATATACTTAATCCAATAAAATAACACATTAATCTCCCCAGATAATATTCTCCACTTTCTACAGTAAACCGAAATTCTTTTTCTACTAACTTTTCGGCATCACTCTTTTTTTCTAGCGAAGAAAGTTTATTTAATAACTGCTTTAATTTTTGGATTTGTTTAAAATCTATTTCAACTTCATTGGCTTTGCGATTTTCTACAAAAGTGGCGATGCCTTCAGCGTATAAGTTGCACAACACTTCAAACAAAGCGGGGAAGCTTCCTTTCCAGGCTTCTGGATTTAGCTGCATGAATTCAGCAATATTTTTCAATGTTTCTTCTTCTTTTAAGTACATCCCTTTACGATGTTCTAAATGATGTTCTAATTCATGAGTAAGAGTCCGTTCTAAGAAAGAGACATCTACTTTGTGCGCATATAACCATAAGAAATAAATTCTGCCGGTCATCGCTGAACCGCTGAATTCCATCTCGATTACATTATCAGTAGAATTGCTGTACACATGCGTAGCTAAATTATTCTCTAAGTATTTGTTGGTAGCATTTAAGTTGATAGTTAATTCTTTTCTTCCAGTAATTAGCTGGGGAAGAGCTGTTTTTAGAATGTGAAAAAGCCTTTGAGATAGTACTGTAGCACAGAAACGTTTGAATTCTCCATAATCTGGATGAACTGGTGTTTTTATTTGTTGTTGGATACGCTTGTGATAAAACTTGCGATAGAAGATTTCATAACGCTGTACCTGCTTGAATTTTAGTTTAGATTCTTCCGGCAGTTTGAAGTTTCGTTCTTTTTTGGAATTGATTTGGGTAGCTAATTTGAAATCCGAATCAAACCATGAAGCGGAATATTTACTGAACCCCACTTTAACTGTGACTAAAGTTTCTCCAATGGTAGCTTTATTAGTTTGGGTGCTAAAGAGGTTGAACATGGATTTCTATTAGGAACGGTGCTTAATAAGAGTTTTCTTTTGCGACTTAATGGACCACTGGACAACCTCGTTCCGCTAGCTCTACTCGGAGCCCAGTGCGAACGGTGCACTGGACACACCCACTGGACAGGCTATAACCTCAAATTTATCGCTAACCGAGCCGTAAAAGCCAAAACAGGGGTAGCCACTCCCGCACTGGACAACCGCGACTAGGGTTTAAATAGCAACTCTTGCGCCAAGTTCTCAGCAACTTAAACAGTTGCACCTCACCAGCTCCATAATGGGGTTGGCTGAAATAAAATGCGAAAGCAAGAGGTGTTTAAAACATGAACACAAACCAAAACGTAAAAACAGTACCTAAAGTGGTACCAGAAAAAGAAGGAAACCTGCCGGAGAAGAAATTCCGCGCCGGAGCGATATCAGCTACAGTATGGCTGAACCGAGGGCATAGGCCTAACGGAGAAGAATCGGAATATAAGACTATCTCCATTGAACGAAGTTATACTGATAAAGAAGGCAAGTGGCAATCCACCAATTCTATGCGTGTAAATGACCTGCCTAAAGCTATGGTCGTGCTGCAGAAAGCGTATGAACAATTAATCCTGAATGAGCAAGACTTGTTCAAAGCAAATTATTAAACGGAGAGGAGAAATGAAAATGAGACAAGAAAAACAAGAAAAAGAAGCAAATGGGTCCGAATTAAAAACGGAAGTTAAAGAAGTTAAACGAATTCAAGACTTGCCGGGAGTAGGAGCAGCTACTGCAGAGAAGCTAGAACAGGCTGGTTACAGAGACTTAATGTCAATGGCCGTAGCAACTTTAGGAGAATTAGTAGAAACAGCTGGTGTTTCAGAGGCAGTAGCTCGAAAGATGATAAATGCTGCTCGAGATAGTATGAAGATGGGGTTTGAAAGTGGAACCGATGTGCTCAAGAAAAGAGAAAGTGTAGATAAAATAAGTACTGGAAGCGTAGCTTTTAACGAATTGATGGGTGGCGGGTTTGAAACCAGTGCTATTACTGAATGTTTTGGAGAATTCGGCTGTGGAAAAACTCAAATTGGACATATTTTGGCAGTTAATGTGTTAAAAAATGACCCAGAAGCTTATGCGGTATATGTTGACACCGAAAATACTTTCCGTCCAGAAAGAATTATGCAACTAGCAGCCGGAGCTGGAATTGATCCAGAAGATGCATTAAGTCGAATAATGGTGGCCCGAGCATTCAACTCTGATCATCAGATGTTATTAGTGGAGAAAGTAGACACTTTAATCACTGAACAAAAGAAGAAAGTGCGTTTAGTGGTAGTGGATTCACTAACTGCGCACTTCCGAGCGGAGTTTGTAGGTAGAGGAACTTTAGCTGAAAGACAGCAGAAGTTGAACCGGCACATGCACATGCTATCTAAGTTGTCCAGCTCTCACAACTTGTGTGTGTACGTAACTAATCAGGTTATGGCCAAACCCGACCAATTCTTTGGAGACCCAACTCAAGCCATTGGTGGACATATTGTGGCCCATGCTTCGACATTCAGAATC
Organism: archaeon; assembly: GCA_020053615.1. Classification (GTDB taxonomy): domain Archaea; phylum Nanobdellota; class Nanobdellia; order Woesearchaeales; family GW2011-AR9; genus JACRPH01. The sequence goes on from JAGVMW010000079.1 coordinate 3,036, forward strand.
TACCTTCGAAAGGGCAGAAAAGGAACCAGAGTAGCAAAGTTAATCGATGCCCCTAACTTACCGGACGGCGAATGTGTATTCGAAGTGATGGAAGGCGGGTTGAAAGACACGGAAGTATAGTAAACCAAGAAAGTTTTCTCGCAAGAAAACGCCACTTGATTTACTATTAGGAGACCAGCAGGTCGAGTATATAAACTTATTTTTCTTTTATTTTTTTTTTCATTTTTCTCGTTTATTCTTTTTCTCTTTTCTCTCAGAAACATTTATATAATATCTCCGATTAAGCTTATTACACAGTTATGAATACTAAAACTAAACATGCAAAGTTCTAATTCTAATATACATGTAACTAGATGTAAAAACAACAATTTAGGAGGTACAACTATATGGATGGAGAACGCACTGCCCCAGTAAAAGTGGGAGAAACTCATGAAGTGAGCATAGATTCAGTAGGTGGAAAAGGAGATGGTATCGCTAAAGTAAGAGGTTTTGTCATCTTTGTGCCCAATGTCAAAAAAGGAGATTTTGTTAAGATTAGAATTACCAAAGTGCTGCAGAACGTTGGTTTTGGAGAAGTTACCGAGAAGTTGGATCGTCCGCCGCAACGCAGCTCAAAGTTTGTAACTATCAGCCCGGAAGAATTACGCCGAAGCGAACCAGAAGCAGAATCCCATTACGAAGAAACGGATGATTTTGGGGAATGAAAGTATAAACGATTATTTATTTTAATTTATATCAACATTGCTAAAGTTATACTAGAGAGTATCGCTAAAGCTGCAATTAATACTCCTATTTCTAAGCTCATAGTGGCATTATTATTTATTGGTTTAAAAAGTTGTCGAATAACGATTGTTTATTCTCGCCACCACCCTCGACGCCATTCATTCGTATAAACCTTTAAATACTATTTCTGATTTATAGTAAATTGCGGAGATTATGTTATGTGTTTTTCGCAATTTACTATTAGATAATTGCGGGAGTATAACATTATTAACGCAATTGTCTTTATCTTAATAATTACAATTTAATCAATTTAAAAAGAGGTAGATGAACATGGGAAAATACGTAGTTTGGTTTAAAGATTTGAAGAAAGATTCTATTGCTATTGCTGGCGGAAAAGGTTCCAATTTGGGAGAAATGACACAATTAAGCCTTCCAGTGCCTAATGGCTTTGCCGTTACTGCCTCAACTTACAAAGAATTCATCGAACAAACTGGGCTGAAGAATCAGATTGAACAATTCTTATCTGGATTAGACGAAGAAGATACGGATAAGCTGCAGAAAATATCCGACCAGATTCAACAACTTATCATCGGAACTCCTGTGCCGGAAGATATGGCCGAAGAGATTGTAAATAATTATGAATTATTAGGAATGAAGAAAAGAGATGCTTCTAATTTAGTACAGCCCGAAGAGGTGTTTGTAGCAGTGAGAAGTTCAGCTACCGCCGAAGATCTTCCTAGCGCATCATTTGCTGGGCAGCAGGCTACGTTTCTTAATATCAAAGGAAAAGAACATATTGTTGACGCAGTGAGAGCTTGCTGGGCTTCTTTATTTACGGCTAGAGCGATTTATTATCGACAGAAGAATAAATTTGATCATTCTAAAGTATATCTTTCGGCTATTGTGCAACGAATGGTTAATTCAGAAAAATCAGGAATAATGTTTACTATAAACCCAGCCACCAATAATGCAGATGAATTAGTGATAGAAGCAATCTTTGGTTTGGGTGAAATGATTGTGGGCGGAGAAGTAAACCCTAACACTTATTTAATTGATAAGAAAACTAAACAAGTAAAAAAAATTGAAGTGAAGAAACAGGATTACGGCTTATTCAGAAATGAAAAAGGAGAGAATGTAAAGAGAGACATTGCTAAATCAGACCAAGAAAAACAGAACCTGAATGACAAACAGATTCAGGAATTATTCCGATTGGGAAAAAGATTGGAAGAGCATTATGGCCGCCCGCAGGATATTGAGTGGGCCATTGAAAACGGAGAAGTGTTTCTAGTGCAAACTAGGCCTGTAACTACATTCAAATCTAAAACTGCAGAAGAACGTGCCAAAGTTACAACTGAGATTGGAAAGATTATATTAAAAGGAGACACCGCTTCAGCAGGGGTATATTCTGGGCCAGTAAAAGTGGTTAATGCTATTTCTGAGTTAAATAAAGTTCTGAAAGGAGATATTTTAGTTACGGTAATGACTACTCCAGATATGGTTCCGGCGATGGAAAGAGCGGGAGCGATAGTTACCAATGAAGGAGGATTAACTTGCCATGCAGCCATAGTTGCTCGAGAAATGGGAACGCCGTGTATTGTAGGAACTGAACATGCAACTCAAGTTTTAAAAGACGGACAAATTATTACTGTACATGCTTCTAAAGGAATAGTGTATGAAGGAAAAATTGAAATCAAGATGCCGATGAAGGCTGTACCGGCTGACGCAAAGATAAACATTATCACTGCTACTAAAGTTAAAGTTATTATGGATATTCCTGAAATGGCGGCGAAAGCAGCTGAAACGGGAGCTGATGGTGTAGGCTTGGTAAGATTAGAAATAATGATTGCTGCAGGAGGAATTCATCCAGCCGAATATATCCGTAAAGGTAAAGAAAGAGATTACATTAATTTATTGAAAGAAGGAATTAAGAAAATTGCTACTGCCTTTGCGCATAAGCCGGTATGGGTAAGGTGTTCAGATATGCGCACGGATGAGTATCGAGGACTGCAAGGCGGTAATATGGAACCGAAAGAAACTGATCCCATGATTGGATGGCATGGTATCAGAAGATTGTTAGATGAACCTAAAATCCTGAAGGCAGAGTTCCAGGCGGTGAAAGAACTGCATGACGAAGGATGGAAGAATGTAGGAATAATGATTCCGTTTGTGATAAGAACCGAAGAAGTTCAGAAAGCCAAAGATATCATGCGAGAGGTTGGCTTGGAGCCATGCAAACAAGTTGATTTTGGGATAATGGTAGAAACTCCAGCAGCGTGTTGGATAATTGAAGAGCTGTGCAAAGAGGGGATTAGTTTTGTTTCTTTTGGTACTAATGACTTGACTCAGATGACGCTGGGAATTGATAGGAATAACCAAAAGTTAAATAATCGCTTTGATGAAATGCATCCGGCGGTATTGGGAGAGTTAGCTAAAGTGATTAAGATGTGTCAGAAGTATAAAGTTACAACTTCCATCTGCGGACAAGCTGGTTCCCGCCCGGAAATGGCAGACTTTTTAGTGCATCAGGGAATTGATTCTATTTCAGCTAATGCGGATGCGGTTTATGAGATAAGAAAAGTGGTAGCGCAGACGGAAAAGAAGCTGTTTAAAGATGGGGAGAAGAAGAAGTGATTATCAAAGCTCAGAATATAACTTGGTTAGTTGAACTACCCCTAGCTCATCTAAAGCACTTTTAATCCGATCTATTGCTCCAGAATTTATTGATTTCTTAGCAGTAAATATACCTAATGCTCCTGATGCTTTCCCAATCAGATTTTTTTCAACATTCAAAAATAGATTTAATGCCCCAAGCAAATAAGATAATACAACTAACATTTTCTGAAGTTGGGTTTCGCTACGTTTTACTTCGTCGATAAAACTATTTTTTAACAATTTTAGGTGAGCTAATATCATAGATTTGGTTTTATTTCTGGCAGAAATGTACAAATTATGAACCGTTTTTACTTCAGTTTTAGTTAATTTAATATCGTGTGCGATTTTCCAGAATAAGTCCCTCTCCTGATGAAATAATTCGATTAGCTCATGCTGATGACTAAAGCCAACGAAATATGAGGCGTTGGGTATTTTTTCTAACAAATCAACCTGTTTTTTAAGTACCGATGCCAATAATCCCATCTCTATCGCAACGGTGCTTAATCGATTGACTAATAACCCATAAGTTTGATTCCAGTATTGCCCTACTTCTTCTTGAAATACTTGTATTTCACTGATAGGAATACCATTCTCTTGCAAGAATTTGGGAAGATTAAAGTTGGAAGAAGCCAGAGCTAAATGATGGAGCACCTGTCCGTAAGTTAAGTTATAATTTATCAAGCTTCTTCGGGCTGATTCAGCATCATTACGAACTTTTTCTTCCATCTCAGCAGGAATAATATGGCCAAATGGTTGCTTAGAGAAAATATTTAGCCGAGCATTAACATCTTCAATAATCGGGCTTTCTTGATCAATGAACTTTTTAAGAGCTAATGAGATAATGGTAAAACGATTTTGAACTTTTCCTTCTACAAATGCATCTACCCATAGCGAGTTATAAACCATGAGCGAGGGATATTACTTCTGTTTAAATACTTTTCTTCGTCGGGGCACAGTCAGTTTTGAGAGTGATGGCTTAGCCAAGATGTGAGCCGAGAACTACTTTTGCTTGAATGAAGTTATTGGTGCAACCTCACGATTAATGGGGCTAAAATTCAGCAAAAAATAGGGCGAGGTTGGCACGAGGTGAACGGCTTGCCATCACTCACTTTTTGAACTGTGCCTTCGTCGGTATCCTCATGAACTTCTTGCAGTCTAAACAAGAAATAACTACTTTTCCAACTCGGGTTCGTATTCTAGAATTAACTCCTGGACGAAGATAAGCATAACAATGTTTGCAATACTTCCGTTTCAATTCTAATGGAATCTTAGCTTTTACTTTCATAGCGATATTTCTTGCTAACTGAACGTAGCGGTTGGCCAGTTTTTTATCGCTAGAGAAAACTTCATCTGCTTCTGCGAATAGCTGTTTAATTCGAGCTAAAGCTACTTGGTGCTGTTGTGATCTTGGAATTAATGGTTTGGACATTTTAAGTGTTATTAACTCCAATTTCTTTCTTCTTTCGACACAAATGAAGATAATTTTCAGATGAAACTAAGCTCTTACCAGTTTTTCTTTCTATCTCTTTTTTTAGTGTTCTTGGCAACTTCTCCCCCTTCTTTAGCTACACTTTTACATTGTTTAAAACCTTGAGCCTCTTTAGTGATGGTTATGTCAGTAGTAGCTTTCTCCCCTACCATCGTAAGAATAAGCTCCCAATCATTCATGTGGTCTCTAAGATTCTGATTTTTCTTGGGAACTCCTTTAAATTCTTTATATTCTTGGACAGTCTTTCCAAAAGTAGCTTTGGTTATCTCATTAGTTAAAATGGCAAACTCTTTTTCTTGAGTAACCTTTCTGCTCTTCCATTCGTCAGTAAGTTCCTGCCGGATGGCAATCCCTCTTAAACGCTTATCTGCCCATTCTTTAGGATAACCTTTCAATTCATAATACTCTTTCACTCTATTTTGAGCTAATTCGGGATTTTCTATTTCTTGAATACGTTCATAGGCTACTTGAGCCAACCAGCGTTTAAATGGTTCGACTTTAGGAGAAGGAATGGATTGAACTATTCTGAACATACTTTTGGTATTAGCACAGTCTGTTTCTCTTAATTTGCCATCTTCTGCGATTAATTTCAACTGGTTACAATTTGTAACCGTTTCGTTTCCCCCTTCTTGAATTAACCTATGTTTTAGAACTTTCCAATAATTTCGAGGGTCAGGACTGTTGGTGAGGACGCCAATAATATCCACCACTGAATAAAACCATTCTTCATTATGCCAGAGACGGCGAATCTCTTTTCCTTCAAATACCACTAACGCATTTTCCATATTGTATTAGTCAGAATAAAAGGTAGTATATAAATTCTATCCACACTTGTCCTGTGCGGGAGTGGGTGCCTCAGGTTTGGCTTTTGGCAGACATTGAGCGACAAATTGGTGGTTACAGGGCACAGTCCAAAAAGTGAGTGATAGCACCATTATCACCACTGCCCAGAAAAATCGAGAGTGATTTTCTGGGCTGAGATGCGATAGTTGCATCTCA
>JAGVMW010000015.1 GCA_020053615.1 archaeon
ATGAGATGCAACTATCGCATCTCAGCCCAGAAAATCACTCTCGATTTTTCTGGGCAGTGGTGATAATGGTGCTATCACTCACTTTTTGGACTGTGCCAGCATTAAGTAAATTTTATAAGTAGTCACCATTTAAATCTATTATCATGAATCAGATTGATAAAAATCCAAATTATAAAGAAATTTATAACTTTGTCAGAAGTTCATTTGAGGCTACTGAACATTTTTACCATGGCCCATTTGATGAAACTTATTATTCTCTAAGAGTTTATGAATCTTCTAAAGAAATCATTAGTAAACTTGATCAAAAAGTATCTGTTCCGGTAGTATTAGTAGCATCTATTCTTCATGACATCGGTAAAACTAAAATTAATCCCTGTAATGTTTTTTCTTTAACCGGTAAAAATGAAAATGCTGCCGAAGAATGGGATAAACACCCTAAATTAGGTGTTCCAATCGCACAGGAATACCTTAGAAAGGCAGGATACTCATCCGAATTTATCAGTCAAGTTAGTTATTTAATTGAAAATCATGATCTTCGTGGCGATACGATTAAAAATAAATCCCTAGAACTGCAGATATTGCAAGATGCTGATTTAATCGCAGATTGCGGATTTGCGGGTTTTATTCGACCGTTCTTATATGGAGGAAAGTTTAGCCGCCAAATAATCGGTTCAATAAAATACATGCAAAAAGAAGCGAATCGAGCAGGGCAAGAGGATTTACTTAATTTAGACGTTTCTAAAGTTATTGCTAAACGAAAATTCAAATTAGAGCAGAAATTAATCCAAGAAATCTCTAAAGATATTAATAGTGATTTACTTTAGTGTATACTATCATCTAATATTTTTACTCCACAGAGTTTTTCATCAATCTCTACCTTCTCGAACCTCTTCTTCAGTGTTGTTTATAAGATAATTATTCTCCATTAAAACTGCATCTATCGGAAAGCCTGGATTTATACCAAATGCGGCCTCATTATTTTTCAGGGTGTTGTTTCTAATCATAACCTGCTTGTCTTTTTTTATTTTGTTTTTTGTATCCTCCAAGAGGTATATTGCTCGGCTTAATTTCTCAAAGGTGTTATTTTCAACAGTAGGATAAGTATTTTGGTAGATAATAATTCCATTTCTTCCCCATAATGGCTCAGGCTGTATTTCAGGGTTTTCCACGTGAAAATAATTTCCTCTAATTATTGCTGAACCGCCGCCATTATCAATTCCCTCATGCCCGCAATTATAGATATCATTGTTTAATATTTGAGGGCTGACTGGCTTGTAATGCCCGATACAGAGGCAGCATTCCAGACTATTTCTGATAATGCTGTTAGAGATAATAACATCTGACGTTTCCTGAATATTGTTGTAGCGAGCATGCTCCACAATGACAAAATCCAATCTACCACGAACAATATACAATCCATCCCAGTCATATGTTGTTTGTTTTTTATCGGTTGTAAAAATAATTTTGTTGTTGGGTGTCCCAGATGCATTCAAGAACCCGTTTATCTGGATTACGATGCTTGACGTTTCTTTTCGGTCAGGGTCTTTTGGAAATGGCTCGTCGTGTGGATGGTCTACTCCTCCGTGCTGGTCATCGCTGAAAGCAGTTACGGTAATTATTGTTCCCGGTAATATTGTTAAAGTAACTCCTTTTTTTACAGTTATATCTCCAGTGACTGAGATATTTCCAGACCAGACTTGATTTTGAGATATTGTTCCAGAGACATTTTCTTGCGAACGGACTATTACCCCTTCTGATGTTTCAGAAACAAAGCATCCTGTGATTAAGATAAGCATAACACAAATTAATATTACAATTATCACACTCTTTCCCATATTTTCAGACAAAATAACCCATTATAAAAACTTATCTGCCCAGAAGTTTATCACTTTCAGATAGAAACATTTAAAAATAAGGTTTGTTCTAATAGAGATATGCCACAATTAATAGAGATAATCACTGGAAAGAATCATGAAGAAATGATTGCTATTTTTGGTTATTACTATAAATCTCAGTTTTAGTCTCTGCTATCGCTTTCAAGCACAGATTTTTGAGCTGTTTTAGTCTTTCATCATTAACATTGGTGTCCGTACCGTATTGAAAATTTTCCCGCACCTGGATAATATTCTCTTCATGTTGCTGGTCTATTTCTTCAGTATCAAAAGAATCAATAATCTGGTCATCTAATTTAATTTTTCCATCCAACTTCAGTTGTTTGATTAAAGCAATAGTACATTCTTGATTTCTGGATTCATATCCAAATTTAGCGATAATGGCCAGAAAACAATGATACAAACAATAGAAAAAAGCACTGGTTGACCAATCAGAATAGCCTCCTTTCTCAAAATATAGCGCTCCATTGAGATTGTGCTCAGCTTTGTGAAGATGTTTTTCTGCTTCGATTAGATTTGGTGTGGTTTGAACTAATCCGCGATGTTTACCTTTTTCAGCCAATTCACGTTTGGCTTTATCAAAACACCATTTTAGCTTATTTTCCAAGTGTGACATCTTTAATTATCTCCACTAATTTGTCTTGGCCATAAAGGACAATTCCAGTTTTCATAGCACTTAAAACTACTTTATCTGTTTTTTTTAAATTTTTGATTAAGTCCTCTGGAGTTTGTTTAATAGGATGAACTTTTTTTATCAGCACTTCATTCTTTTTATCTAAGAGTTTATTGATCTTTTTATTGTTTTCGGGTTTCAAGACTATCAATAAGTCAATATCTTGGGCTTTTGTTTCAGATTTAAGAACAGAACCAAACAAAACAAGAATCTCTGTTTCTGTGGAGAGTTCATCAAATTCTGTTAACCACCTGCGTGCTTTTTCACGGGCTTCTTCCATCAGTAAGAGTTCCATTGTTTTTTTAACGAAATTGTCTTCTAATTTAATAATATAAAATATGGACTTGCCTAATTTCCGACTTTTTAGTAAACCCGATTTTGATAAGCGGTTTAGGGCTTTATAGGCTCCAACTCTGGAAATCTTAATCTCTTTTGCGATGGAACTGGCATTGTGATAATTAACTAAGTCTTTGAATAGGCATAGTAAGATTTCTTTATCTTTTCTGGCTATGTTAACCATAAGTTAGCATATGTTAACTATTAGTTTATAAGTGTTGCGGTGGATTAAATAGGATTTTACATTTTTGTCCCACTTTCTTCCATTAAGTTAATATTCTTGTAAAACATTTAGCGTATACTATGTACGGAACGTCTCAATATGCTGGAGGATGCAGTGGAAGTGGTTGTAGTCCTGTTGGGTACAGTAAGTTAGAGTCTATCGCTTCAGAAGGTCATCAAAGTATAATTCAACAGAATGATTCAGATTTTACCTATCGCCCTGCTCTCTCTTCTCCAGTAAATTATTCTATTTCTGCAATTAATGCTCCTAGTTATTCATTCTCTCCAGCTTCTCCTATGACAAACTCATTCTCCTATAGCCCCATTAACACAACTTCATCTTCCTCTTACAAAAATAATCCTTTGACTTACAACTTATTCCAGCCTCAAGCTAATTACAATTTCATCCCGGACAATTTTCTTCAGCCAGGAAATTGGGGAATGTTTGTAGGCAAAGCCGAAGAAATAAGAGAACATATCGAACAGGCATTTGAATTGATGTTCCATGAAGCTTTTCCCAAAGATGTTAAAGTATCTGTATTAGATGAAGAGAAGTTTAGAAAGCTTGCTCCGCATCCAGGAACATTAGGATTAGCTCTCAATCGCCGTAAGCAGGGATTGATGTCAGAGATATTTGTAAAAAATGATTTCTTAGCTCGAGTTCTATTAACCGTGGGGCATGAGTTAGGGCATGTATTAACTGAGCAATTAACCAACGCACAAGACGAAGAAGCCAAAGCTTATGCTTTCTCTTTAGCATGGATGCGGGTTATCAAAGAAAACGATATTGCCGGATTAAAAAATGCTATCGTAACTGAAAGACCGGCAGAGAATGGAATTCATAACATTGCATTCTTCTTTGTAGAGAAGTTGATGAAGAAAGGAAGAAAAGTAGGAGATATCTACCAAGAGTTAATCCATCGAAATTTATCCTGCCGGAAATCTGAAATGCCCATTTGCGCTTAGTTGTATAACACAATACAACATCTCTTTTTAACTTTCTCTTACC
>JAGVMW010000199.1 GCA_020053615.1 archaeon
CAAAGAAGAAGAGTTTAGACCAAACTGTCAAATACTATTTTCCATTCAAAATAATGAAAAAGTGTCAAACTTGGGATTTAAAGCTTAGTTTTCCAATCTTAGACTAATCCTGCTTTTTATGATTTCTTGAATTAAAGCTTCTTTTTTTCTTTTCTTAAACTCCTCTTCATCCATTAGAAAAGTCTGAATTTCATATTTTTCTTCATATTTTTCTTTGATTTCTTCTAAAGCCATCTTTACTAAAGCATTGTTCTTGCTTTTTTCAACTAAGACTAACATATCAATATCAGACTCCTTCTTAGCTTTTCCTTTAGCTACCGAACCGAACAACCAGATTCCTTTCAGCCCACCTATTTTTTTAATACAATCATTTTCAAAATTGGATATCACATTTAATTTCTTGAAATCAATTCCCTGAAAAAAGCTTTTTTCATAGTCAAACAACCCGCCCAGTTTTTCCACTATTTGGTTGCTTAATTTCAGCTTATACTTTCTTCCTCCTTTTCTCTCGATATACGTCATATCATAATATTCTAACTTTTTTAAAGCAGACATGGTCCCCGCTCTTCCTGCCCCCACAAATTTTTCAATCTCTAAGAAAGAAAAATATCGGTTTGGAGATAAGTACAAGAATCTTAATATTCTCACCAATACCTTGTTTCCTAAAATGTTGTCTATCATATATCTAGCTCTCTCATTATTTTAATGAATGGCTTTACAATGTTCTCAATAAAATCTCTCGCTTTTTCACTTCCAGTTCATTTTTCAGCTTCTGGTTTAGATTGATAATAACTATGTGAGGCTCTTTCAGACTTGCCATATCTTAGCAAAGTAGATAACAATTCTGGTTTGGGCTTAGAAAAAATTTCATACTCTTCCTGAGCTTCTTTCATAAGTTCAATCACTCTTTTTTTAGTTGCTTCTTTATTGATTTTCTCTTTCAGAGCTTTTAAAGTTGAGCTGTGGGTGTCATCGTGAGGAATTTTGATACTAAACACATCTCCCAAATACTTTTTTGCGATATTATGCATGGAATAATAGCCTAAAATAATCGCATTCCGAGGGTGAGTTTCAATCAGTGATTCTGCTGACTCCAAATCATCTTGATAAGCATAGTCGTGCCACTGGACATAAACTCCTTTCTCAGTGATGTCCATTATTTCCCAAGAGTTCCCTAAAGTTACCATTTTCAGTAATAAAATCTAATCCTCTTTATAAATATTACTGTTTTTGGTAATAAATAATTACTAGTTTTAGTAAACCGTAGAATCTAAACCTTACTTCCCTTCCAGCTTCGCCATCTCTTCCTGAGCATTGGCTTTCTCTACCAGCTGCACATTGAACTCTAATCGGTCAAACAAATCATTTCTTTTTACCCGCCCAATCAACTTAAACTGTTCTCCCAGCAAGTCATTCTTCACATTCTCAAACTGCGACAAATCTTCTTTATACCCCGCCATCACTTTCTCTTCTTTTCCGGTAAGATGATTTGCCTGATGTCTCCAAAACACTCCTCTAATCGTTCCCGTGCCGTCGTCCAAAATGGCATTAAGCACATAAGATAAAGTTGGAACCACTACCTGATGCTGTTCGCACTTAAAACTGCCTTCTGATTCCACCGCTTTCTTGCCGCATTCAGGACAGATATTAAAAAATCTAGGATCAAAAACTTGTACTACTGTGCCCATAATTTCTACCCCGTCTTCATTATCTTTCAACTCGCCGATTTTCTTGCGCTCAAAAGAAGCCGGAGTTTGTTTCACCGGAGCAACTGTTTCACCAGCAGGATTAATCGTTATCTCTCCTCGATTTCCTAAATGAATCTCTTTATTTCCATTATTCTCGCGCACATACGCTTCTTTAACTAAAAGAATATCATCCTCTTTGACTTTACTCAGTAGCTCAACTTGTTCGTTCCAGAACACCACTCGAATCGTTCCTGAATCATCACCCAAAATAATAGAACAAACCTTGCCGGTAGTTTCTCCTTTAGCAAACTCTCTCGTATCAAACTTGCGCACCACTCTGCCAATAGTAGAAACATCTCGCATTCCGGCATAAACTTCCTTAATCTTCAGCCGTTTTTGTCCAGAACTAAATAACTCTACTCCTAACTCATTAGCCAGAATATGCGCTGCGCCTTCTTCGCTGATTAACCCAGAAAGGTCATTTATCTTCTTCTTGATGCGTTCATCTAGCTCTCGAGGAGTAATCTTACCGCTAGCAATAAGCTTTTCTTTAATTTCTGGAAGAGGAACTTTATACATTTCACCACACCTTTTTAATTCAGGAAAAGTGCTGGCAGAGCCAACAAAGTTTTTGCGAGGCTAAACTCGACTGCGAATCTCCTAAATTCGACTGCGGTCTCATAATGTCGCTAACGCAACATAATCTCAAATACAACTTCGCATTTGAGATATACGATTGCCTGCATAGCAGATTAAGTTCGGAACATCACTCACCATACTGCTTTTGCTTTAGCGATTAACGAAGCGAATGTTCCGCCGAGCAAAAAAGCTCGCCAAGCACTTTCCTACGATTTTGACTAAATTCAGGATTAGAAGTATATTTATAAGGTTTTGTGTGATTAAGAAGATATTACCATAATTCTTTAGAAAAATTTAAATAAACCAAAGATAAGTCTGCATTTATGGAGCAATCATTCAAAAACTATCCGGGGATGTGCATCGCACTAATAGACGAACAAATAGTGGCTTCTGGAAATACATACTTGGAAGTATACAAAAAAGCTAAGAATATGCACACAAACAGGCTTATTAGCTTAATGTATGTACCTAAAAAGAAAGAGACGCTTACTTTTCTATGAAATACAAATATCTTTTCTTTGAGGGGCACAGTCCAAAAAGTGAGTGATAGCACCATTATCACCACTGCCCAGAAAAATCGAGAGTGATTTTCTGGGCTGAGATGCGATAGTTGCATCTCA
>JAGVMW010000123.1 GCA_020053615.1 archaeon
AGACGGTAACGCTTCACCGTGCGTGGTGAGCATCTTCGAAATCCTCGTTTGTTAATATCACCAGAGCGACATCTCCGTAAGAGACAACCCTCTGTCGCTATCTATGTAATAATCGAACGGATTTCGACTTTATGATGCTCATCACGCTTCAGATTACTGAAGTATTACGGTTGGGAAAACCTCAGAAATGATTACTCTCAATCACACCAATCCGTATCCCGAGAGGTGATGGTAATCTCTTTGGGCTTTTGGTGCGGTTCTTCTGCTCTGTTAGTAGATGATTTAGAAGTAGATTGTGCAGAGGGATTATCAAAATCAGTTCCGCTGACGTCTTTCACCACATTTATCTCAAATACTTTTTTTTTATTCACATTGCCGCATCTTTGACAGCGGAAATATAACCCCCATTTTCCCCGTAAAGTTTCAAGATACTCTCCGCAGATACATTTCATCTCATTCATCAATGATTCTTTGTGTTGGATGCATACCGGAATATCTTGAGAATTAGTGGTAATGGATTGTTTGCCGCAGAAAGGGCATCCTTCAATCTTCGATTCACCGTAGCGTTTTTGGACGAACATTCTGAGGTAGAAATGGGAGGGGTTTAAATTGGTTTTGTTTTTGTTGCAGTGTTAATTACTACGCTTGTTTTTAGTTGGATATGCTTTTAGTCTGTCCGATGAAACCGTTGTATTCGTTTAGCATCTTCAAAATCCTTGCAGTAGGTATTGCTAGAGCTGCATCCCCGTATGGGGCAAGTCCCCCTGCAGTTTTCAAAGTAGGTATAGAATGGATTTTGACCTGATGATGCTAAACAAATACAAACTTCTTACTCCCGAACAAGCCTCCGGCACTCGCTTCGAAATCTGGGTGGAAGAGTTGTTGAAAGATAATGGATACTGGTATGTGCGCAGAAATGTGGAATATCATCAACAGAGATACGTATTCCGGCAGGTTGATGTGGAATATCAAGACCTGAATATATTTAATCCACTGGTTCTGCTTAATTCTTTAGTTATTCTGGAATTGAAGTATTCTAGCCGCGGAAGAGTTAATTCAAGTTTGCAGCAGGAAAAGAAGAAGTCCGGGCAGAAAATCGGAAGAATAGATACTATCGTTAATGAATTGGAAGAAAGAAGAAGATTCGTAGGAGCAAGGACAGCAATATTAACCACTAACGGTAGTTTCAGCGATGAAGTGCATCGAGAAGTTCAGCAGTATAGGAATATTGAATTGTGGGAAAAAGAGCAGTTGATTAAACTGGATGAACGTAGAAGAGGATTGATGGATTATTTGTTTCCTAAGATACATCTGGATGGATTGGAAGATATTGATTTAGGGAAGTATAAACTTGGGTCGGTAAGGGAGAAAGTGTGAATGGTTTGGATTTTACGGTTTAGAATACACAAATTGTCCAACTTTCATATGCTCCGCTCTTAATGCACCGGCACAGGATAAAAAATAAAAATTCCACTTCCGAAGTTCTTTTGGTTCAAGATTAATCACCTCGTTATCTACAGCTCTATTCAATCTTTCATTCCAAGTTAATAAAGTTTTCACATAATGAGGTGTCAGGTCTTGGAATGCAGTTCTATCTGCTGGTTGAAAATATTTTGATGCAACCGATTGAACCATCTTTTTTGGAGGAAGTTCGTGATTTGGGAAAATATATTTACGTATCCATGGATTGCTAAGTATTCTATTGGTAGGAGAATAAAGTGTCTGAAATAAACATCTTCCTTCTGATTTTAAAGCATAGTTTACATATTTCATAAATTGTTTATAATTTTTATGTCCAATATGTTCTAGAACTCCTACCGCTGTAATTTTATCAAAGCAACCAGAAGAGAATAATAGAGGAATATCTCGATAGTCACAAACATGTATTTTAACTTTTCTATTTTCACAAAGTTTCTGGGCATGGTTTGCCTGTTGTCTAGATAAAGTAACTAGCGATACATTAACATCAAATTTTTCAGTCATATATAATGCTAAACCACCCCAGCCTCCACCGATATCTAGAATTCTGTCTCCATCTCTAAGATTTAACTTATTACATATTAATTCCAACTTATTTTCTTGAGCTTGGTCAAGATCATCTGTTCCTTCAAAATAACCACAAGTATATTGATTGTAACGGTCTAAAAAAGCCAGGAACACCTTTGAATCCAAATCATAATGTTCATCAATAACTTTGTATGAACCTGTCCGGTTTTGTAAATTTTGTATTCTCCTAGTAACTGAACCTACAAAATCATAGGCTTGTGATAAAGTTGGACTGTAAATCCCTGATTTTAATAATCTAAACACCACTAAATCGACAGAATGAGCATCCCAAGCTCCATTTACATAAGAATTTCCTAAACCAATAGACCCTTTAAGTAATACTTCCCTAAAAAATTGGTCATCATGAATTATTACATCATTTGAGTCGGAGCTACCAGTTCGTAATCCTGCTCTCTCAAAAAGGTGAGTTACAA
This sequence comes from archaeon, assembly GCA_020053615.1. Lineage (GTDB taxonomy): Archaea > Nanobdellota > Nanobdellia > Woesearchaeales > GW2011-AR9 > JACRPH01. The sequence continues at coordinate 2,481 of JAGVMW010000123.1, forward strand.
TCGTGTTAATCATAATCAGAATAATTGAGGTGAATTTTATAATACTTTCTTTGGTTTGGCTTGGCTTGTGGATGACTTTGAATAACCATTCTAATTAAACCACCAAAATCCTTATAAATCCCTCTCTAATTCAGCTTTGTGTTGGGACCTTAGCTCAGCCTGGGAGAGCACAACGCTGAAGACGTTGGTGTCCGGGGAAGTCATTCCTTAATTGAAATGGCTACGGAATTCAAATCCCCGAGGTCCCACCTTCTTCATTTTGTCATACTTTTCCAAGTGCTTATTATTTCTAAATCCAATTAATTCCATAAATCTACTGGTTTGCTTTCTTCCGTTAATGTGTATTCTAAAAATCTTAGAGTATTTTGTTAATTCTTTGTAAATCCGTCGATTATAACCAATCATAAAACAAACAGATAATCCTTTTGAGACTAACCACTTACCTACTAATAGCTAATCTCTTAAATAATGGAACATTTTTGGCATAGCTTTAGTGTTGTCAAATGTTTTCCTCAACTGATACTTTGCAGCATCCAATGATGGAA
>JAGVMW010000011.1 GCA_020053615.1 archaeon
ATCTCCGTAAGAGACAACCCTCTGTCACTCTCTATGTAATAATCGAACGGATTTCGACTTTATGATGCTCATCACGCTTCAGATTACTGAAGTATTACGCAGGGTTTGAGCTAATTTTAAGCTGAAAAATAATTAGTAGTCGATAAAACCATGATAAATAAATTGATAATAATTATTTTACGACGAGAGAAAATCATCTTAATATTTCAATAATATATTTAAACTCCTCGAAAATACTTACTCTAATGATTTCCAATTGTCCTGATTGCGGTAAGAATCTACATGTCGGCCAGCACAAGTTTGCAGACGGATTGTTTGAAGTATATTATTGTAAAGAGTGCGGGTTTAGGAAGGAAGTTGCAGTGGTAGAAAAGATTTAATAGTGTGCTTCAGCCATCTCTGTTTTTGATGCAACTTTTCCTAAAAAGTTGCTGTGGCTTTAGGAAGGAAGTTGCAGTGGTAGAGAAACTTTAGATTAAAATATTTATTTCGGAAGTACCGATGCTTTTACCACATTTACATTGAATATTTATTTGGCCATCTAGGTTTTGGTGGACCAAATACTTTGGCTCCTTCTTCCAACATACGTTTATTGATTGACAATTGGATTATCTTTTCAACAACACTCAAATCTGTTTTATCATCGCCGTTAAGTTTGACTTCAATAATTTCATATTTTGGTTCTATTTCCTGAAAGTGAGTTATATCCACATTTCTTAATCGATAAGTTGCAGTTCCGTTTCTATAATTTAATGGAGTGTTTCTTCCAAGATATTCTATTCCATCAAAACTTTTTACTGCCGAATGAAACTCACCAATTTCCCAGAATCCGCTATTTTTGATATCTTTAAAACTGGGCGTTCCTAAAACATGATAGATTGTTTTTTCCATTTCATTATCACGATTTAAACTAGTTTAGTACCTAGTTTATAATTATTTTGCTGGTTCAGTATTGATTGTAAACTTCAACCTGTTGCTCTATTCAGCATGGCTATCATCTCTGGTGTTCTCTTGCCTGCTACAAGAAGATGTTTCCTCAAAGAATTCAGCTCATCAACAAGAACCTCTACTCTTTCTTCAGTATAAAATAATGCTTCATCCCCTCTTTGGGAATTTTGTTTATACACTTGTATTCCCCTAAACTCTCCAGCAGTTCTCTCCGCTTCCTTTTTTATAATATCCATTAGCTCTATAAACGAATTCACTTGGGCATCATTTATATGACTATAACTCATCCAAGCCATTCGTTCTGCTTTTTTTCTTAACAATACCATTTCATCCACCTTTTTTTGTTTTTGTTTAATATTGCTTAATTAAATTTACATAATCCCTTTGGGCATCTTGCCGCTCATCTTCCGCATCATCTTAGATATATCCTTTTCGCTTTTGAACATCTTGACCATCTTCTTAGCCATGCGATATTGCTTCAATAACTCTCGGATATCCGTAACTTTAACTCCTGAACCAGAAGCAATGCGTTCAATTCTATCTGCATTAATTATCTCTGGGTCTTCTAATTCTCCTTTGGTCATACTGTCCATGGCAATTTTCCATTTTTCCAGTTTGCCTTCCTGAACCTCAAGAGCATCTTTAGGCAATTTTAATGAGCCCATGCCAGGAATCATCTCCAGAATCTTTCCAAATGAACCCATCTTTTTCATGGAGTTCATCTGCTGATACAAATCTAATAAATTGAAATCACCTTTGAGCAGTTTCTTTTCCAAATCTTTGGCATCTTCTTCAGTGATTACTTCTCGAGCTTTTTCCAGCAGTGATTCAATATCTCCCATACCAATTAATCTGCCCACAAACCTCTGCGGATGGAATAATTCTAAATCATCAATCTTTTCTCCCACTCCAATGAAAGTTATAGGAGCATTAGTTACAGAACAGGCAGATAAAGCTCCGCCACCTTTAGCCGTGCCTTCTAATTTAGTTACGATAACTCCAGTTACGTTACAAGTATCATGAAAAGCTTGCGCCTGTTTTTGCGCCGCTTGTCCGATATCAGCTGAAATTACTAACAGTCTTTCTTCAGGCTGCGCCGCTTTATTGAGCAGATTTAATTCTTCAATAAGTTCTGAGGATAACGCATCTCTTCCCGCAGTATCGATTATCACTACATCATATTCTGAAAGCTTGGATTGAAATGAAGAATAAATCTTTAACGGGTCTTTACTTCCTTTAACGCCAAGAAAATCTACTCCCACGGTTTTGGCTAATTGCTCTAACTGTTCATATGCTGCTGGTCTCCACGTATCAGTTTGCATTACTGCTATTTTATATCCGCGTTTGCGGTAGAACTTAGCTAATTTTCCAGCAGTGGTAGTTTTTCCGCTTCCGAATAAACCTACCAGCATAATTTTAGTCGGTTTTTTCTCTACTTTGACTTCATGGGCTTCTTTACCCAAGAAATTGGTTAATTCTTCATAAACGATAGTTACTAACTGTTCTCGTTTGGTTATTCCTGGAGGAGCAGTTTCTTTAGCTCTTTCTTTGATTTTAGTAGTTAAGTTGAAAACTAATTGGACATTGGTATCGGACTGTAAAAGCGCGCGCTGAATATCTTTAACTAACTCATTGATGAGTTTATCATCTACAAATACGGCATTGGTTATTTTCTGCAGGGTGTTCTTCAATGATTCGCCGAGCTTTTCTAGTACCATGGTTTACATAGAAAAGAAGAGAGTTATATAAAAGTTATTGAAAGTTTTAATTACCAATCTTAATAGTTTAAAACCTTCAAAGAGTGCATTGAATAATCGTTGAAAGAGAATAACCAATTCAAAGCCCTCTATTAAATAACCCGCGTAAATCCTCTACCTCGCAGGTAGGGGATGTAAGCGGATAATTCTTTTATATTGTACGAATCACTTTCTTTAGCGCTAGCAAAG
>JAGVMW010000043.1 GCA_020053615.1 archaeon
CCCCGCAGGGGGCAGTTCCCCCTGTCGCTCTCGAAGATATAATCGCAGGGATTTTGACCTGATGATGCTCACCACGCTTCAGAATAGTGAAGTATTACCATTAAAGATAAGATTTATCAAAGAAAAAAATAATTATACTGAATAAACCATGAACAAACAAGAACTTATCCAAAAATTACAGGACATTGAATGGCAAGACTTTGAGGTAAAAGAAGCAAGAGCAGAAATTCCGAAAAATGTTTGGGAAACAGTTAGTGCTTTTAGCAACACCTCTGGGGGATGGATTATCTTTGGCGTTTCTAAGCGAGGCAAGGAGTATGAAATTTTAGGAGTAGATAATCCAGAAAAGATTGAGCAGGATTTCTTATCCATTTTAAGAGGAGAAAAGTTTAACAGAAAAATCACTGCAAAGCCAAAGAAATACACTTTTGCTCAAAAAACCGTGCTTGGTTTCCATATCCCGTCTGTTTATTCCAAAGACAAGCCAGTTTATTATAATTCTCCATCGAACACTTTTATTAGAACCGGCAGCGGAGACCAAAGAGCAACTAAAGAAGAGATTGATGCGATGTACCGCAACTCTTCGTTTGATAAAAAAGATGAACAATTGACTTCTTTTTCATGCGACGATTTAGATCAAGATACTTTGGATAGGTACAGGACATATCTTAAAACAGTTGAACCAACACACCGATACAATAATGTTTCTGCAAAGAAGATGCTGGAATTGATGCAAGTAGTAGTTAAAGGAAAAGTAACCGTGGGCGGAGTTTTAGCATTTGGCACCAGTAAAGCAGTTAATCAAGTTATCTCTGATTTTCGGATAGAGTATCTTGAAGTTAGCGGCACCTCCTTTGCGGATGCTTCTGACCGGTATGAGTATAGAATGCCGATACAAAAGAATTTGTATGAATATTATTTTTCATTATTGGATAAGTTATTGAAACATATCAACATTCCTTTTAGGTTGAAAAATTTTTCTCGTGATGAGAACCCGCCCCAGATCATTGCTATCAGGGAAGCATTGGTTAATTTATTGATGCATACAGATTATTTTTCTAATGCAAAACCGCGGATAAGAGTCCTTTCGGATAGAATTGAGTTCTTTAATCCCGGCTCATTGCCCAAAGACATCAAGTTTATCCTTAAAGAAGAATTTTCCATGCCCAGAAACAACGTAATAGCCAGAATTTTCCGAACCATCAAGTTGTCTGAGAACATTGGTTCTGGCTTTTACAAGATGTTTTCTGGATGGATGTCGTACTATGCGAAGAAGCCGGTAGTTGAGGGAGACTTTGATTATTATAAGATTATTTTCTATTTGGAGAGAAAAATGTTGGAGGGCGGAGAAAATGTCCCTGAAAAGTCCCAGAAAAGTACCAGGAAAGTACCAGAAAAGTACCAGAAAATAATTAATATTATAAAAGAAAATCCACAAATTTCCAGAAAAGAGCTTGCGCTAAAGTTAGGAGAAACTGAGGAAACTGTCCAGTCGCGATTGCGAAAATTGGTTAAAGAAAGTTTTATCTATCGTGTTGGTCCAGACAAAGGAGGACATTGGGAAATAAAATGATTAAACCAACAATTATCCAACCACAACCAAAATCCACCCGAGAGGGTTACGGACAAGCACTATTGGAATTAGGTAAAGAGAATCCTAAAGTAGTAGCTTTATCCGCGGACTTAGTCGAAAGCACCTGTGCTCATCACTTTGCCGAGAAATATCCGCAAAGATTCTTTCAATCCGGCGTAGCGGAACAGAATATGATAACTATGGCTGCAGGATTAGCTTTAGAAGGATTTATTCCGTTTGCATCTTCGTTTGGTGTATTTCTTCCTATGCGCTGCTTAGACCAAATTAGAATTTCCGTTTGCTACAACCAAGCTAATGTTAAATTAGTCGCTACCCATTGCGGCTTAGCTACCGGAGAAGATGGAGCTACTCATCAAGCGATGGAAGATGTAGCGGCATTAAGGGCGATTCCAAATATCACTATCATTGAACCTTGCGATTATAATCAAGCTCTTCTCGCTACGAAAGTCGCAGCGAAACATGTTGGTCCGGTGTATTTGCGGTTTCATCGCGGCAAGTTTAATACGATTACCTCAACCCAAGAGCCGTTTGAAATCGGAAAAGCACAATTATTACAGAAAGGAGAAAAGCTTACCATTATTGGCTCTGGACCAGTTCTTACAGAAGTATTGAAAGCGAAAGCACTGCTCAACTTCAAACCGGAAATAATTAATTGTCCTACCATAAAACCGTTGGATGAGAAAACTATACTTGCTTCAGCTAAGAAAACAGGTAAAGTATTAGTAATCCAAGATCATCAAGTTCATGGAGGATTAGGTTCGGCTGTCGCAGAGTTATTGGTGCAGAAATGTCCGGTGAAGATGGAAATTATAGGGATGCAGGATAAGTTCGGCGAATCAGGAACGCCTAATCAATTGTGGGAGAAGTATGGGTTGAGTGCGAAGGGGATAGCGAAGAAGATTAACGGTATGTTCTAAAACGGATAATAAAGAATTAGTAAAGTTATACTACAACAAGGAATGTTCATATCCTAATATAAATCTATTTATAAATTAGTTCATATTCTAATATGGGAAGCTTTATAAATAAACACTCGTTCCACTTGTTGAAATGGACCAATTAAAGCTTCAAAAACAGAATCCCTGGTGGGAAAACCCTCATAGAATAGAAGAAGACCTCAAGATACAGGAATTAAACAAATCTACGGTTAAATGGGCTCCCCGCCTTCTAAAACATATTGACCTAGAAAAGAATGCGGTATATAGCATACGGGGACCTCGGCAGGTGGGTAAAACTACTGCTCTCAAAATAATTATCCGAGAGCTACTCAAAACAAAACACAATGCCAACATATTTTACTTTGCTTGTGATGATGTTAAAGATTACATCCAATTAGGCGATATTTTAGAAACATATTACGATTGGCTTAGGAACCAAAATAATGAAAGAACGTATATCTTTTTAGATGAGATTTCCTATGTCAAAGAGTGGCAAAGAGCAATCAAGCATTTCATTGATACACAGGGGAATAATAATCTCACCATGATTCTTACCGGCTCAAATATTTTAGACCTCAAAAAGAGTACTGAGCGGCTTCCGGGAAGAGTGGGAGAAAAAGAAGGAGTGTCAACAAACAAAATTCTCCTGCCCATGAAATTTGCCGAATATGTTGAGTTAAGGAATCCTGAAATTTACGCTCAGGTTAAAAAATGGAAACTGCATGAACATTCTACCCGAAATCTTGATTTTCAGGAATTACTAATGGGAAAAATTCCAAAATCAGCCTGGGATTTAAGTCGGCTCTCCCTGGCGCTGGATAAACTCCTGGATGAATATCTCCTTACCGGAGGAATAATGCTGGCAGTTAATGAATATCACAATACCGGGAGGATTTCTTCTCAGATATATGACTTATACCTCAAACAAATTGTGGGAGATATTACTCGAGCAGGGAGAGAAGAAAAAACTGCAAAACTGATTCTTGGCTCAATTGTAAAAAGAATGGGCACACCTGCAAGTTGGAATGGCATTAGAACAGAAAATGACATTGCTTCATCCCCCACGGTTGAACAATATGCCTATATCCTCCAAGACATTTTTGTTACCAGCATTTGTTATAAGCTGGAACTAAATGGGGAAGAAAATCATGCTAGCAACAAAAAGCTCTATTTTATAAATTCATTTGTGTATTCCGCGTTATACCATTGGCTGTTTGAAAATACAAGAGACCCTTATACCGTATCGCAGGAAAATATAAATAATCCTGAAAAAAAATCAATTTTAATTGAATCTCTCGTTTTAAATCATTTGAGCAGGGCCATTTATAACATAAGACCAAATGACTTGTTTGACCTCTCAGACCACATTTATTATGCCAAAACCAACAAAGGTATTGAGATAGATTTTATTATAAAACTGGGGAATATCTTGAGAGGAATAGAAGTAAAATACCAAAATAGTATTAATTCTGAGGATTTTATGGGATTGCGAAAGCTTAAACAAGGATGCATGATCACAAAAAATAGGCTGGAACAAAGAGAAGGGTTTGCAGTAATCCCAGCAAGCTTGTTCCTAATTTATATCTGAACAAAAATGAGCACAATTCAAAAGAGAAAGTTATTCTCCGCAACGTTTAAAAACAGCCCGCTTAATTCTATCTAATCATGAGCAAGAAAAAGAAGTCTGCTCAGGCCACATTGATGGAATCCTGCGTAGCTCAACCGGACGAGAAGGTAGAACCCAAAAGAGCTAAGCCCGAAGCTAAATCTAGTTTAATCGAAGTTTCTGCAATTTCTGAAGTTAATTTTCCAGAAGAAGAAGGTAAAGTTGTAGTTCTGGACAAACCAGCAGATGTTCCTCCAGAAGAGAAAAAGAAAAAAGTGGTAGTTAAAGCGATCTTGGCTGGAGAGAAAGTTATCACTGAATCTTCTGATGAAGCTAGAGAGTTCTATAACCAATCACGGTTTGGGATCATACCTGAAAATGGTAAAGTTGAACTGTCTTTGTTAGAAGGATTATATTTGATGGAGAAAGGCAGGTTAGACATCAAAAGTGAAGCTGGCAAAAAGCTTAGTTTTGAAGGATTCCTGAAAAAAGCACGAGAAGCTGAACCAAACTTTTGGATTCGCTATTGCGTGTTTAAAGATATTCGTAATCGCGGGTATATCATAAAAACGGCATTAAAATTCGGCGCTGATTTTAGAGTATATGACCGCGGAGTAAAGCCAGGAGAAGATCATGCTCGATGGATTGTTTATCCGGTGCATGAAGGAAGTACTTTAACTTGGTACGAATTTGCAGCTAAGAATAGAGTAGCGCATAGCACTAAGAAGCGGCTTCTTATTGGAATCGTAGATGACGAAGGCGATGTTACATACTATGAGATTAGATGGATGAGACCGTAAAAGCCTAAAGTTATTCTTAACCACCTAAATTTATTTAAACCTAATTTACTCTTCTCAGTATTATGCCAGATCAAGACAAAATACTTCAGTTTTTAGCAGTAAATGGGCCTTCTCTGCCTACGAAAGTAGCTAAGCTTATCGGCACCGAGATAATTATCGCTTCGGCGCATCTTTCTGACTTATCTGCTCAGGGAAAAGTAAAGATTTCGTATCTGAAAGTTGGTGGTTCACCTTTATATTATCTCGCTGGACAGGAAGAGCAGTTGGAAAAGTTTGCGTCCAGTAATATAAATTCTCAGGATTTGAATGTACTCAATTTGTTGAAAGAGAAAAAAGTATTTCGAGAATCTGAATTAGAATTATTGCCTAAAGTAGCGTTACGGCATCTGAAAGACTTTGCTTTTCCGTTGCAGGTAACTTTTCAAGGGAAAGCGGAATTATTCTGGAAGTGGCACTTACTTTCTGAAGCTGAAGCGAATCAGTTGATTAAAAGTAAGTTGTTGGAAACTAAGTTTAGAGAAGAACCGGTGCCGCCAGTACCAACACCAATACAATCATCATCAGCATCACCTACGGCAATCTATTCATCAATTTCTCCTGCGATAGAAACTGATAAGTCGCTCGCCGAGCAGATGTATAATCAACAGCAGGAAAAGCAGAAAACTCTTATGGAAGAGAAGAAAGAAGAGCCAATAGAAAAGAAGCAGTTTTCAACTACTAAAGAAAAACCGATGGAAAGAATAGTAGAAAAACCGGTAGAAAGGTTGGTGGAGAAACCAGTTGAAAAAGTAATAGAGAAGCATCATGAAAAGAAAACTATTCGAAAATATGCTAAAATAAATGACGAATTCATGCCGTTACTAGAAGACTTCTTCAAAAGTAAGAAGATTATAATTGAGCAGAAAGAAATATTACGTAAGAATGCGGAGATTAATTTCCTGCTGAAAGTTCCTTCAGTAGTTGGTAATCTTACTTACTTCTGCAAAGCGAAGAATAAAGCCAAGTGTGATGAAAAAGATTTAAGTTCAGCTTATATGGAAGCACAGATAAAAAAACTGCCATTGCTGTTCTTATATACTAACGAATTTACTAAAAAAGCTCAGGAAATGATGGATACAGGGGCATTTGAAAATACAGTGGTTAAGAAAGTGGAGTGAATGGCTTTAATTGCGAAGCAAGGTGGAAGAAAAATTACGTATAACGTCGGAATTCCTGTTATATTCCCCTTACAAGGGTCGACCGAAGGGAGAAGTCGTGCCTGTGGCGCCCGTTATAGCTAATCTCTTAAATAATGGAACATTTTTGGCATAGCTTTAGTGTTGTCAAATGTTTTCCTCAACTGATACTTTGCAGCATCCAATGATGGAA
>JAGVMW010000148.1 GCA_020053615.1 archaeon
CTCCATCATTAAGTATACGCGAAATAAATGCCCCGAACTTATTACTGTAATCTTGAGCAAAAATATTATAGAACACTTTATCCGCTCCGCTATCCAAAGCTTCTTCTCCGGCTTTAATTGAATATACTTTCACTAACAATTCCGACGAAGAAGAGCCTTTTGCCCCAATCTTCGGCAACGTTAGCTTCCCTACATTTCTTGGTGGCGCAATTAGTGGTTTTTTAGGAATAAAATTATTTTTCTGACTTTTTTTCACTGAAGAAGTTAAATATATTTTCGTTCCGACCGGAGCACGGATGAATAATTTTACTCTCTCACCAATTCCTGCCGTTTTTACTTCTTTTCCGTCTTTCTCCATCTTTCGCAGTAGTGCTCCATCAACTTTGTCTTTGAACCAGATTCCTAAGCCATCCCCCACCGTCAGCTCTTCTTTCAAAGTAATTTGATTGCCCTCTTCCATCACTCCCAAAAATAATCCTCTTCCCATGGGGCGTTCTGATGAAACAACTTCTTTTTCTCCGCTAAAGTATCCGGCGGTAAATTCACGGTTGAAAGAAAGCTCCATCTCTTTGAATAATTCATTATTGACCTGAAACTTCTCGGCATAATAAGAATCGATTGCTGCTTGATAAGCTTTCGCCGCAGCCACCACATATCGAGCGCTTCTTAACCTGCCTTCTATCTTCAGTGAGGATACACCCATCCCAATTATTTCCGGAAGCTGTTCAAGCAAACATAAATCTTTCATGCTCAGCAAATAACTTTCGTTATATTTTCGGCGGCAAGGCTGGGCGCATAAGCCGCGATTTCCGCTTCTTCCTCCCAGAAAAGAAGAAAACAAGCATTTTCCGGAATAACTGAAGCATTGCGCTCCCTGCACGAATATTTCTACCGGAAGTTTAGTCTTCTGAATGAAACTTCGTATTTCTTCCTGCGAAAATTCCCGAGGAAGAACTATTTTATCAGCTTCTTTAATTAATTCATAAAAATAAGTATTGGAAATTGCCGCTTGGGTAGATAGATGCACTTCCATGCTCGGAAAATTACGTTTTAGAATGGGAATAAACGAAATATGCTGAATTATCACTGCATCCACACCTGCTAGATAAACTTGAGTAACCACCTCAAAGAATCTATGCACTTCAGAATTCTTGACTAAGATGTTTAAAGCGCAGTAAGCTCTGACTCCATTCTGATGGCAGTACTCAACAATTTCTTTGACTTCTTTCAGTTCAAAGTTATCTGCTCTTCTTCTGGCGTTGAATTCTTTCACTCCAAAGTATATAGCATCGGCTCCATTTTCTACTGCGGCTTTAAGGCAGTTCCAGTTTCCGGCAGGAAGGAGGAGTTCGATTTTGGGCATAAGTATCTGTTTATCCAGAAAGATTTATATTCTTTTGGGAAATAATTGTGAGGATGGGCATATCAAACTTAGAAAGTGCAGTAACTACAGAAGCTCCTCTTCCCACCTACAAAGCAGAGGCAGAGCATCCACAATATATCAAAGAGAGGCATAAATCTCATGGCACCAGTGGATTTACTCCAGTAGGGGTAATTTTAGAGAAAGGAGGGATAATCGCTTTCTCTTATGGTTGTTTAGAACATCATCCGCATCATATTTCAGAATACCAAAAAAGAGGAATTGTAGTATTAAATTATTATCCCATGATTTCTTTTGAAGCATTTTTGGAAGCGGAAAAGGTCTACAAGAGAAGAAGAGACCTAGAAGAAGTGGATAAATATCTTGCCCTCTCGCTTCAGCAACGGGTATGTGGAAAGCTCGTTCGCTTGCCCGAATCAAAGTAAAATCTGCATCGGGCATTGAGTACGGGTCGCCATGAAAGAGTAATCTCAGTACGAACAATTTGGCGAGCTCACTGGCAAATTGGCGCTTTCCACATTCAGCAACGGGAAAAGCTTAAAAACTTAGACTTCGATACATCTTAAAATGATAAAACTAGCCCAAGGCGCAGAAGCGGTTATCTTCCGTGAAGGAGATAAAGTTATCAAAGAACGATTGAGTAAAGGTTATCGTATTTCCGAGATAGATGAGTCTTTGCGCAAGTTCCGCACCAGAAGGGAAGCGAAGATATTGCAGAGATTAGAAGAAATCCAGTTTCCTGCCCCGCATCTGCAGGAATTTTCTGACAAGAGAATGAGCATCACTATGGATTTCCTGCCCGGAGAGAAGTTGAGAGATGTGCTGGAGAAAGGAGATGAGTATCAGGGATTAGCTAAAGAATTAGGTATGAAAATCGGAAAATTACATGCCCAGAATATTGTTCATGGTGATTTAACCACCTCTAATATGTTAGTGGCTCCACAAACCAGAGAATTGAGTTTCATTGATTTCGGCTTATCAGTATTTTCAGATAAAGTGGAAGATAAAGCGGTAGATTTATTTTTGTTAGATAGAGCTTTGGAAAGCAAGCATTATCAATTATATCCGGAGATATTCGAAAAAGTTCTAGAAGGTTATTATGAAGCCAATCCTGAGGCTCGAGCGGTAATGGATAGATATAATGCGGTGATGAAAAGGGGTAGGAATAAGAAGAAGTGAGTTAGTGTAAATATCTAACATAAATTTTAAAGAAAAGCTCATATGTTTTCTTGTATTTTTCTATCAAAAACCAATGTAAATTATCATAATGCTCTTGGTCGAAAGCGTCTAAAGCATGAAAATATCGTACTCGCTGAGTTTTTCGAATAATCAAAGGAGAGTAGCCATGATTTAGCAGAATAATATTAATCAGCAAACGCCCTACTCTTCCATTACCATCCTCAAATGGGTGGATTTTCTCAAATCTGCCATGGAATAAAGCAGCTAGTTGTAAAGGGTGCATATCTGTACTCTTATTGTACCATTCGATTAATTCTCGCATTTTTTTCCCCACTTGAGCAGGAGGAGTAGTTTTTACCATTCTCCCAAGCAAAAAATTAGGGAATTTCTTGTATCCAATTGATACTCCGGTGTCTTTCACCAGAATTTCATGGAGTTTAATAATTTCTTTTTCGTTAATTTGCGGCTTATGCTGCATTATCCAATCAAAAGCTTTTCTAGTATTGATTGTTTCATAGACCTCCCGCATATTTTTTCCTTCGACTATCTCACCTTCTTTAATCAGGAAAGTAACATCTTTAAGAGTAAGAGAATTGCCTTCAATAGCATTAGACTCGTAAGTAAAGTTAATAGTAAAACGATCCAACACATCACTAAGTTGATTAGGAGTTAATTTTAGAATAATCTTTTGGTATCCTAACTTAGTTGATTCTAGTTCCCGAAGTAGTTCTTCCGTAAAAATATGGCTCTGTTGATACTGCTGTATACCAGAGTCCATCTTAAGTGTTTCTATCGCTCGTTGGAGGGTTTTTTGGTAAAGTTTTAAAGAAGGATTATCCTTAGCGGGATCATAATCTTTCATGTAGATTGAAAGCTTCTTTACCGTTCCATCTGACAGCCGGACTGATTGCTCGAGGTAATATCGTTCTTTTCCGTGAATGAATCTAGTTCTAATAAAAGCCATGCAGGTAGTGTACCCCTACTTATTTATATATCTTTCTGTTTTGTAGGGGTACGATTGGCAAAGAAAAGACAATTTGCGCGATAACGGAATGAGAAAAAGAAGAAGAGAAGAAGAATCATTATCTTCTACTTGCCCTAATATTCGCCATCATGTAAGCATGCTCCAGAAAAACATCCCGGAAAGTCTGCGAAGGGTCTGGATCAGAACTGGAAAATCCCCCTTTGCTTTTTGCAGAGAGCAGTAGGATTCTGAATAAAGTATCGGATTCATACTGGTTCATAATCTGTCCAAATTCTTTAATGTTTAAATTAACATACTCTCCATCACACGCATCTAAACGATAATTCTGGTAAACTTTAGTGCAATCATCTCGAGGATCATTTCGAGCGGTAATATTTATCTGGTTAGTAGCTGAAAGCAGATACATCCTATCTATTCCATATCTTGCTTTCATCTCCAAGCTTTGAGCTTTGACTCTCTCTTCGGTTTCTATAGATTGTGTTCCTGCGGTAGTATCCACCAAAAGAAACGAAGTTTCCTCGCCATCTTTTTGGAAGCTTTGATAAAGTAAGCCAGTATAATTATTTCTAATCTGTTTTCTAAATCGTCGATAAAGATGACAAACAATATCTATATCCTCGATTGATTTTTTGAATACACCACTCCCATGCCAATGAATCGCCACACCACTCTTCCAATCGTGGCAATAAGCCCAAGAGTATAACGATTGAGAATTTAATCCTAATTCGTAGTTTCCTACAGCATGATAATTCCCCTGCTCCCATTCTCCGTCACTTAATTGATACACCAACACCGGGACTCTGCGAATTAACCTATCTATGCCTAATTTGTCTACTCCACCATATATAGCTGCTATTTTCTCGCAAGCATGAACTATCTCTCTTTTTCTAGGGCTTAGTTTCCTTAGAAAAGATTCATACTGCTCTTTAGACTTATATTCAAGAAGGCGAGCTTGATGGGGTTCTAATTCTAAAGCGTCGTAGCAATCATAATACTTGTAAGCTACCTGTTCTAAACTCTCCCCATTAAAATTACGCGGAGTTTTAGCTAATTCAGAATAGAAGAACTTTACATATTCATCTGCAGAGGCGATTTGGGATGGAGTGAGCATATTTATTTAAGTAAATTAAATTCTATATCCCCTGAGATATCGCATTATTTTATCGTAAAGTACTGGAGTTCGTTTAAAAGTTTCATGCTCTACTTCATCTATGCTACAGGTTCCATGCAGTAATGCTTCTAATCCCCTTTCTGCTGAAAATGAGCTAATCAATCGAGCATCACCAACTTTTACCATTTCTGTAGCTAATTTAGATTCTTCTTCACCTAAGATAACTATTCCTTTCTGGTCAAAGTAACTTATAGTTGGAGTTCCACCTACACCAGAATTAATCTCGCTGGAAGCGTTAGTGGCACGAATCAAAGCAGTCATCCCTTTAACTAATGAAATGTTTTTCCGCCCATCTCGACTTTGATATTTTACAAATGAACAAAGTACTTTATCAGATTCATCTGAACCTGAGCCAATGGTCCAGTATGGTTGGGGGATGTGGTTCGGAGAACTTCCCATCCACACTTGGTAAAGACTTACTCCCTCTTTATCTTTTCCAATAACAATAAATCCGTTATTAAATCTCTCTTTAGCGCCTTGTGAACCAGCAGTAAGAACTTCTTTTACTTCTGCGCTTAGCTGTGGACTAAGTCCTTCTCCACTTTGGGCAGTTTTAGAATCTATTCCAAATATAGATTTTAAGCTTAAATTAATTATATTTCTTTTCAGGGTAGTTGTAATAACTGAAAGTGCTTCGGCAATATCACTTATTACATAAGTTTCTTCAGTGATTGTTCTGTCTGCAAAATGTTTAGTTAAAGCAGAAGTAGCTTCATAAAGCAAATCCGAACTTCCTGAACCACCAATTAGAGCATAAGTTTCATTACCACTAATAGGAATTACTTTATCAGCAAAATCATACTTTCTCATTGAATTAGAACTCTGCGAGTCTGCGACCATTCCGCCTTCATTTTCATTAAATTTCATAGCATTGATTACAGTCATGTTTGAGTCACCAGTACACCAATCAGACTGCTCTGTTGCATAAATAAATCCTGATTTTTTTGCCTTGCAACTCTGCCTATGCTTCAACTCTTATTTTAGCATAGTTGCTCATTGCATCATATGCCCA
>JAGVMW010000189.1 GCA_020053615.1 archaeon
GAGATGCAACTATCGCATCTCAGCCCAGAAAATCACTCTCGATTTTTCTGGGCAGTGGTGATAATGGTGCTATCACTCACTTTTTGGACTGTGCCTTTCATGCGAAAATCTTAAATAATCCAATGATTTTAGAAGTAGTTATGGAGCAAGCACATATAATTCAGAATACTGAACTTAGAAAAACGTTGGAGATTGTGGGAGCAATCCTAGGCATTATCGGAGTAATTATAGCCCTATTATCTTTTGTAGTATAGAGAAATGCGTTGATTAGTGTAAGAATAAACGCATTTCTAATATGAATCTTTGCCCGAAAATTTAACTAATTAACGCAAAGATTCATATAATGGGAAAAACAACTAGAGCAATAATTTTAGTATCTACTGCACTTTTGATAGTAGTTAGTTCGATAAAATTATTTTTAGCACAGCCAGACTTATTGGATAAGTTATTGGCAATATTCACAGTAATATTATTCTTTTTTGACCAGATAACCCGTTAAAATTAACTAAATTAACTGCGCTAACACATCTTTTCTACCATGTTCATACATGCATCTTCCTTTCTCACAATGCTTTAATCCCAACGATTGATACTTTCCATAACCGTCTGGGAAGATGGTAACCACTGTTCTAAATTTTCTCTCCAGCCTTTTTGTCGCCAGAAAATTAGCTCCTGAAGAAGCCCCTACACAGAAGCCGTGTTTTTGTCGGATATAATCTGCTGCAGCCTTTGCCTCTTGGCTGGAGATGCAGATGACTTCATCGATGAGTTCGTGTAATCCACCATTTTCTCCTCGCACAATCTTAGGAATGAAGCCATCACCAATACCATGAATCTCATGCTTTCCTGGTTTTCCTCCGCTCATTACCGCAGATTCAGAAGGCTCTACTGCAGCCAAATGAACGCACAGATTAATTTCCCTAAGAGCTTTTCCTACACCAATTAAAGTTCCTCCCGTGCCTACTCCAGCGACAAAAGCATCTATGGAGGTTAAGTTGTACGAGTTTATCTGCCGTAAAATCTCTTGTCCCGTAGTGCGATAATGACATTCTACATTTAATGGATTGGAAAATTGGTCTGGATTGAAGTAGCCATAAGCTTTAGCCATATCATCGCGGATAGCCGCTGCCTCGGCAAAGCTGCCTTTCTTTGAGCAGAGGATTAATTCTGCACTTAAGTTTTGAATAAGCGTTTTTCTTTCTTCAGTCATGTTTTCCGGCATGACGATAGTAACTGGATATCCTTTCTGCCGGGCATAATAAGCTAAGGAAATTCCGGTATTCCCGCTGGTTGCTTCAACAATGCGTTGGCCTTTCTGCAGCAAGCCTCGTTTTTCGCTTTCTTCCAGAATATACACTGCAATTCTATCTTTAATGCTCCCGCAGGGATTGGTGCATTCTAATTTGGCGTAGATGTTCTCTATTTTGATGAGAGGAGTACTACCTACGGTTATCGCTTCGATTTTAGCCATACTTTTATTGCAGCGGAAGATTTTTATTTAAATGTTGTGTATCTATAAAAACATGCCCAATTTCCTCAACAACAAGAAAACATTTCTCTCCAAGTTAGATAAATCCAAGAAAGGCGATATCGATGAAAAAGTAATTCCTTTGCTCAAAATAATCAATTCTAAAGATAATTATTACACCACTTCTTCTTGTTCCGGCAGAATTTATCTTTGGTCTGGCAGCGGGAAAAAGAATGAATGCCACTGGCTGAAAGTAAGCCATGAGTTGATTGATGAGAAATTCTTTGAGTTGAAAGATACTTCTGGGCTGGTTTGGCTTAGATTAGAAGACATTATTTTGCACATCTGCTGTAAAGATTTGGACAGCGCAAACAAGCTCTTAGAACTTTCCCGCCGCATCTACAAAAAGAGCTGCATTCTTTCTGCCAGCAATAAAGTTATTGTAGAGATACACGGAAGCGAGTTTATAGAGATGTCGTTGTACAAAGATGGGAAATTATTGTTTAGCGGAGAGATAGAATGGCTGGTTGGTTTAGTCAATTCTAGGATGAAGAAGATTTGGGAGAGGATGGAGAAATACCAAAAACAATTTGCTTAAAACAGTAAAGAAAATAGTTACCTTCTTGCAGTTTTCTCGATAGAACGGATTACCTTTTCTAAAGGCTCTGCTAAAGCCGGGTGGACGGTTCCTAAATCTCTTGCTGCGTGGATTAATCTTGAAGCTTTGTTGTTGTCGATGACGAAGAAATGTAACCCACTTTCATAACCACCACCACATTTCTCACACCCCCCCACAAGTTTTCCATCTCGATTATAAATGGAATAACATGTGTATGGTATCCCGGAAATGGGTGGGCTAAGAACATCTCCATAATCATTATAAATGTAAGGTTTTTCTTGGGTTGGAGGAAGCGGATATTTATACCAATGCCCCAACCTTATCTATGAACATAATGCTCTTAGAACTATCATAACTGATACTCACAAACACTTTTATGTGGGGTTCATCTACATGTAAACTTTCATCAGCTATAAACCCAGCTCCCAGTATTCCATAATCAGAATAATTGTTCATGTAAAATTCCCAATTCATTTTTCTACCTCTGTTACTAACTCACTTTCATCTATAATTCGCCAGCCCTTTCAACAGCTTCATCGAATCCAGGCTTACTTCTATACCAGTAGCTTCAACTGATTGTTTATAATACGGATCGTCTAACCCAGACTTTACTGAAGAACGCAGAAGATATCTCATTTGAACTGCCTGAATTTGCTCTGGTGCAGGCATAAAGCCAAAGTGATTATGGGAGCTAATAAAATCGCCCAAGTCCCCCGCGTCTAATCCTCTCGCAAAAATTTCAAGCTGGTCTTTGGTTATACTACCATCTGTGTTTAGTTTTTCTTTCTCTTTTTTGCTTAATTTTATTTTTGTACCTGCGCTTAATTTTTGGTACATTTCATAGTCCCTTCGAATCAGGAACCCTCCGAGAATCTCTTTAATCTTGGGCTTAGGCAGTGTAACTCCTAATTCCATAACCATTTCCAAGTATTCGGGGATATTTCCCTCACCAAGTAACCCCTCTTGCTTATGTCGAATTAATTCGATGCTCATTTGTTTTTGGGATAATTTTATTCCAGTAACATTTCTAACTGAAACATATTTCCTCCACTTCCCAGAGTTCACTAGTTCTTTCTCTTTCTCTTCTATTTCTTCAGTGGTAGGACTTATTCCCGTTGTGCGGCAATAAGCATGATATTTCTCACTTTCTTCCATAACAGCCAAATTCAATTCTTTCCGTTTTACTTCTTCCTCAGGCGGCTGGAGCCCTGTCAATGAAACAATCTCAGAATATTCTTTTAAGTATCCTCTTTCTAAACAGTCCCATTCTACCCGATGGATTTTCTCATTTAAGCTCTGAAATGAGTTTTCGTATGATCCTCCCGTTTTTTTCTGTTCAAAAAAAACTCGTAAAGGTCCTAACTCTTTCGGAGTCAAGCC
>JAGVMW010000034.1 GCA_020053615.1 archaeon
GAGATGCAACTATCGCATCTCAGCCCAGAAAATCACTCTCGATTTTTCTGGGCAGTGGTGATAATGGTGCTATCACTCACTTTTTGGACTGTGCCGTTTTTTCATAGAAACATTTATATATTACTCCTATTAAATAACAACATATGACAATAAGCACCTCAACTGGAGAATCTCCAATTCGTGTATGCAACGGCAGACCAATTATCCGACCAACTGGAATAGATAATAAAGCAGATTATAGTATTATTGTAGTTGATGATGAAAGAGTAGCCAGAGTACCCATCGTAGCTGCATTAAGAAGCGATGGTTATGAAAGAATTTATGAGGCTGGTTCTGCCAGCGAGCTAGAAAAACTATTGGAGCAAACTGACCCTGCTTTGATTCTTATGGATTTGGATTTAGGAAAAAGCCCTAATGACGGATTAGAACTGATGGAAAAAATAGATGCAGAAGGAAAAACAGCTACTAATTATATTGTAGTCAGCGGTAACGCCGAAAAAGAATATATGTTAAGAGCATTCCGGCAGCGCGCTATGGATTTCTTAGAAAAGCCCGTAGACCATGAAGTATTGAAGATACGAGTAGAAAAAGCTTTAGTAGATATTGAATTCAGAACTATGGCGCTTACTGATTCTATGACTAAGATTGCTAACAAAGGAACGTTCAGACAATATCTAGAACATGAGATTGCATCCTTTCCTCGTAATCATCGCCAACTATCATTAGTGGTTATGGATATTGATAATTTCAAGAAATATAATGACACTTATGGTCATCTGGAAGGAGATTATGTATTAAAGAAAGCAGCCAATTTCTTTCCGACACGGTTACGTCAATCTGATTTAGTAGCACGATATGGAGGAGAGGAGTTTGTTATCGTAATGCCTGAAACTCCGTTCGATAAAGCATTTACTACTTTTGGTCGCGTTTATTATAAATTTAGAAATAACTTATTTCAACCCAAAGAAAAAGTGGAAATACCAGTAACTCTTAGCGCCGGCATTTCTACTTTAGATGAAACTACTTATGATGCAATACTTCAAGGAAGAGATTTAAAAGATGCAAATGTTAGAATAGAATTTGCTGATGCTATGATACGATGCGCTGATAATGGATTATATGAAATTAAGAGCCACGGGAAAAATGGCTGTTATCCTGGTAATTGCTTGGAAGAGTTCTATAAACCGGTGAAATAATTGTCTAGTATATCTTTAGTGCTTTTTAGACAACAGCCTGTTTGAAATAGTAATCTTTTTAACCTCTACGGTAATCTTCTTTGTAAACATCAACAAACAATGAAAGAATCTGAAACATTAGAATTGAAGAAATCAACATCAGAACTGAAAGAGGGGATAATT
The DNA here is from genome assembly GCA_020053615.1 of archaeon. Classification (GTDB taxonomy): domain Archaea; phylum Nanobdellota; class Nanobdellia; order Woesearchaeales; family GW2011-AR9; genus JACRPH01. Next base: position 1,359 of record JAGVMW010000034.1, read on the forward strand.
TCTATAGCTGCAATTCTGAATAAGCATCAGAAAGGAGAACTTTATTTTGGAGTTAAGCCAAATGGACAAGTTATCGGACAATTGGTTGTGGAGAAGACCATACGAGATATCTCTAAATCAATTTCTGATCATATTGAGCCAAAAATTTTCCCAAAAATCAACGAAGTTATTTTAGACGGAAAGAAATGTGTTCAGATTGAATTCTCGGGAAAAAATGTGCCGTATTACGCACAAGGCAGAGCTTATATCAGAGTTGGAGACGAAGATAAACAATTAAGTGCCAAAGAAATCGAGAGAATAATCATAGAAAAAAATAAAGATGTGATTGCTTGGGATAAAGAAATCTGTAAAGAAGCAAAAATAAGCGATATTAATACTCAGAAATTGAAATGGTTCTTAAAGAAAACTGGAAAAGATTTTGATACTGTGGAAAACTCTTTGAAAAAGTTAAATCTTCTTTCGCAAGGGAAATTGTTTAACACCGCAGTTATCCTTTTTGCTAAAAACCCAGAAAAATTTTTCCCGAATGCAAAATTACGTTGTGCTGTTTTTGGAGAAACAACGGCAGTTACCATTGATATGCAGGAATATGTTGGGGATTTATTTACTCTCATTGAAAAAGCGGAAAAATATATTCTTGAAAATATCCATACTGGCATGAAAGTAGAAGGGTTATATCGGGTGGATGTGCCAGAAATTGATAAAGAAGCATTTCGCGAGGCAATAATTAATGCATTCTGCCACCGAGACTATTATCTTTACGATTCGATTAATATTGCTATCTTTAAAGATAGAGTAGAAATCAGAAGCCCCGGTCTACTGTATGGGGGATTAACAATCGAGAAAATTAAGACCGAAGAAGTTTCTGAGCGAAGGAATGAACTCTTAGCGGAAATGTTCCATCAGATTCATTTCGTAGAAAAGTGGGGAAGAGGAATTGGCCTGATTTTATCCAGAGAACCAGATACGAACTTTAAAGAGATTGGAAGGCAGTTTATTACCACTTTTAAACGTAAGGAAGTAAATGGCGGAGTAAATGAGGGAGTAAATGAGGGAGTAAATGAGGGAGTAAACTTGTTGTTGGAATCTATTCAGAAAAATCCTGGAAAAAGAATCCCTCAGCTTGCCAAAACAGTAGGTATTCCTGCCAAGACCATTGAACGTTGGATTAAGCAGCTTAAAGAAGAAAGAAAAATAGAATTTAGGGGAAGTCCAAAGAAAGGAGGATATTGGGAAGTAATAAAAAACTGAACAACGAGAAAAATGCAATACAAAAACTTAACCCTAGACCCGTTCCAGGAAGAAGCTATCCAAGCTATCGAGAATAATTTTTCAGTGGTAGTCTCAGCTCCTACTGGAAGCGGAAAAACTTTAATCGCCGATTTTATTATCGGGAAACATAAAGATGACGAGAAGAGAATCATTTACACTGCGCCTATAAAAGCGTTGTCCAACCAGAAATACCACGACTTCTCTAAAGATTATGGTGAAGAAAAAGTAGGATTGATGACCGGAGATATTGTAATTAATCCCAAAGCCAAGATTTTGATAATGACTACGGAAATTTACCGCAACATGGTCATCAGCAATGATTCAGAAGTAAAAGACGTTGCTTATGTCATATTCGACGAGATTCATTTTATCAATGACATTGAGCGAGGATATGTATGGGAAGAATCAATTATCTACAGTCCGGAAACGGTACGCTTCCTCTGCCTTTCAGCTACGATTCCTAACGCTGAAGAATTCAGCCGCTGGATTCAAGCGATTAAGAAACATAAAGTTAGAACAGTAATATCAACGCATCGGCCAGTACCATTAGAAACCATATTCTACGATTATGACTTAGGAATTACTCAATTAGATGTACTTAAAAAAGCAATAGAATCACCAGAATATACCCAGACTCGCTCTCGGAAAGGAAAACAGAAGTTTAAAGTTCCTGCTCCGGACCATGCTGAACTTATCAAAGAACTGGGACAGAATAAATTACCTGCAATATTTTTTATCTTCTCACGAAAAGAATGCCAGCATAAAGCGTGGGAATTAGCCCGTAAAAATTTGTTTCCTAAAGATGCTATGCTGGTGCAGAGACTAAATCGCAAGTTAGAACACGCTCCGCCTGAAATCAGCAAACTTACTTCTACACAAATTATTAAAGAGACGTTGCTGCAGGGAATCGCATTCCATCACGCTGGATTATTGCCAGTAATAAAAGAAGTAGTGGAAGAATTTTTTGCCGAGGGATTGATTCGAGTATTATACGCTACGGAAACTTTTGCAGTAGGAATTAACATGCCGGCTAAGAGTGTATGCTTTGACATCCTGCGCAAGTATGATGGGTTTAATTTCAGGATGCTTACAACTAAAGAATTCTTTCAGATGGCCGGAAGAGCCGGAAGAAGAGGGATTGATGATAAAGGCTATGCTATCAGCATGCTCTATCGCCCCAGCTTCAATTACAATGAAGTGAAGAGGGTAACGTTAAAAGATGTGGAACCAATAGAATCGCAGTTTAAATTATCCATAAATACAGTATTAAATCTTCTTAATCAGCATACTACTGAAGAAATCGAACATATTCTTAGATTGAGTTTCTGGTCGTATCAGAAATTCGGAGAAAAATATGCTAAGATTCCGTCTAAAGTGTTAATGGCAAGATATAACAGCATAGTCAAAAGATTATACGCATATGGCTACATCAACGAAGGGCAGCTTACTGATAAAGGCAAGTTCTCCGCAAAAATTTTCTCGGATGAAATTACCGTGGGAGAGATATTTGCGACAGAAATGGTGCAATCTTTAGATGAATATCAAATTTTATTGGTACTAGCTTGTTTGGCTTATGAATACAAAGACATTGATGAGTTCAAACACCAACAGCCGAATGACCAGCTGCGCAAACTGAAGAGTATTCTAGCCAGTAATGATTATCTGTATCATGAAAAGAAATTTAAGTCAATAGAACAAATGACGGCGTTGATATTTCCAGTATATTACGGACAGAGTTTTTTCGAAGTGATGAAGCAGAGCAGTTTTGTAGAGGGAGATTTGATTAGATTATTCTCTCAGATTCTGGATAAGATTGGGCAGATAAGAAAAGCTTCATTGGATATGCGGGTATGGAATAAGATGCAGAACTGTGAAGGAATAATTAAGAAGATGTTAGAAGGGATTTATCTGGTGTGAAACGGCTTAAATCAGCTTAACTCCTTCTTTTATTGCCTCTTGAACAATCCCAACAAACTTCTTCTTTCGTTCAAACTCTTCGGGGGTGTAACATAAAATATCAACAGGATAACTTAAATTCCACTTCAAATATAAAGGTGGTGAACGATCTAATCGTTTTATTCCCCGAAACTTGTCCGAAACCAGAATCAAGTCGATATCGCTATGTTTACCTGCAGTGCCTTTGGCTTGGCTGCCGAAAAGGATCATTCTGCGTAAAGGATATTCTTTAGATATTTGCTGGGAAAAAGCAAGCAACTCTTTAATTAAAGTTCTTTTTCTATCCACTTTAACACCTCCCCTGATAGAACTATTAACTCTTGGGCTTTGGGCAAATCTACTTTGTCGAAAGGGGGTTCATCTCCTTCAGGATATCTTACTTCAAAATATACGGGAGTTATAATAGAACACTTAACCACAATTTCAGAAGGAGCATTAACTTCTCTAGCCAATTTCACTAAATCATGGATTTTTAGTAAGTTGTTATGCTCCTTAAGGTATAAAGCTTTTAATCCTTTTTCTGCTGCCTGTTGGGAGAAAAATGCTGCACCGTCGTACTTCTCACCATCGAGAAGCAGTCTTGCTTTTTCCAAGTCATCTTTAGCTTGGAGCCACCAGTTTTTAATTTCCATTTTCATGCTAAGATAAGCAAGAGACGGTTTTTTATAAACCTTTCTGGGAGGGGTAATACTTCACTATTCTGAAGCACAGTGAGCATCATCAGGTCGAAATCCATTAGATAATACCACCGAGAGCGACAGGGGGAACTGCCCCCTGCGGGGATGTCGCTTCCACAATATTCACTACAAGGATTTCGAAGATGCTCACTGCGCTTCTCGTGAAGCACTACTGTCTTCTCGCCTCTTGTTGTTCTCATTGATAGCAGACATCTCCGTAGGAGCCTTCCCTCTGTCTGCTTCGCCGTAAATGTTGCTGAGGCTCGACCTTATGACAGTAGTGCTTCATTTTAGTGAAGTATTGTTGGAAGGGATTTATCTGGTGTGAAAACGCTTGAATGAAGCTAATTCATTCTTGCAGTTTCAATTTTTACTTCACAACCGCCCACCTCCTGAATTTCTTTCCACTTATAAGCCAGAAATTTGCCGGCCATTCTTGTATCACCTGAAGTATAACCTGCTACAATCATCGCTAAGTTTTCAGTTTCGTTATTCTGAAGCATTATTAGCTTCGCTGTTCCGGGTGAGAAACCGCCTGTACAATCGGCTGGATTTCCTAACAAGCTGGCAGTAATTGTATTCACACAAGGGCTTCCGATTACAATTAAATTCTGCGCTCCAGCGTCTGCAATTTCTGAGTCCAATTTAGTTGCATCAATAACTTTAATCTGCTCTAATTCACCACTATCATTAGTATACCACATGCTTGTGGCGATATCGGTCATTGCTAAATTGTCCACAGAATCAGCTTCTTCACCCACCACAAAATATCCATTAAAAATACCCTCCGTCTGAAAAAAGTCTGGATACCAGGAAAGATTACCGCATTCGTAACCGCTGCCAATGCTGGGTTTGGAGTCTGTCACTTTATCGTAAGGCGCATCGGTTCCGGTAATTACATCGGTACTTTCAATTACTTTATCGGCAACATCTTCTCCGCCACTAAAAGCAAAACCGCACCGGTGCATTCCCCCGGCATAAGGCTGATACAATATCTCCAAAACACAAATTTTTGTTCCGCTCGGAGAGGCGTAGCTTTCTTTTTCTTTTATTTTCCCCGTTTCTTCACCATTTATGGAGAACTTACAAGTTTCTCCATCGGTAAAGAGCAGCCCAATACTGTACTTATTGCCATTCTCTAGCACATATGACTTTGTTTCTCCTTCAAACAAGCTGTCATTTAACTCGCCAGAACAAGTTTCTATGAATAAATCTGGAATTACATCCTTCATTGTAGGAATATCTTCATTGAGAAAATGATCTTCATACTTTCCGCCTGCATCTTGCTGTTTAACATCACTTTCATAGTGGTAATAATTCTTGTTAATTGTATCTCCACAACCGCTCAATCCTAATAAAAAAGCACTGGCAATTAAATTTTCTAATTTTGACATTTTAATCCACCCGACCAAAATAATTCCCTACTTTTATTCTCCATTTTGGCTGCCACTCTCGAGATTCTTAAACAGGGCGTCTATTCTTCGGTAAGTTTCTTCTGAGTCGGAGGCAAATGGCATTACTGCAAAATTCTGAAGGGTGGCATCTCCTTTTCTGACTTCTACGCGATATTTTGAAGGAAGAGAAATATCCATGTTCACTACATTTAAATCATCAGGACTTATAACTTTAAATGTTCTGATTTCTGGCTTTTCTTTGGATAGTACATAAGTACAATCTCCTACCGTCGCAGAATATTTATTGCCCGCTTCTGATTCAGGAATAGCCCACTCTTTGGGGTTCGTGTTTTCCAGAATCCCTGCCAATTTTTCCAATTCAGTTAATTCTTCCATTTTCTTCCTCCGTTATATTTTAATTTATTTTCCCTTTAAGCCGAGACCCCTTTGCCCCAAATAAACATTAATCTTTTTTTCTACTTCCATTTCCTCAAAAGCAGCAGCATATTGCCTTAAAGCAGTATTA
>JAGVMW010000195.1 GCA_020053615.1 archaeon
AATGGGATGCAACTATCGCATCTCAGCCCAGAAAATCACTCTCGATTTTTCTGGGCAGTGGTGATAATGGTGCTATCACTCACTTTTTGGACTGTGCCACTCTTATCTAAAACTTATATCCTAACTTCACTTTCACATCCAACCCCGAAGCATCATATTCATGATCGGTGCTTTTAGTGTCTACTTTACCATCCTGAACGGTATATTCATCAACCACAAAATAAGGAATCTTCTCATGGCGATATCCCGCTAATATCTCTAAGCTGAAATTATGAAATTCTGCGCTGAATCCTCCTGCAGGTTCTACAAAATATCCTCTTCCATGTGTATCTGCATCGGTACGGATATCTTTGTAAACTCCGAGTTCATTAAACATCTCCCAAGTTAGAATTCCATCGCGGACTTCTTTAGGATCGTCATTAACATGAATGTGCAAAACAGAATGTCCGTCTAATTTAGATATTCCTCCAGAAAAATTTACCCATGGCCGAAACTTAACTCCCCAGTCGAATTCTATCGGTGAATATTGTGCTCCTACACCAAGAGCGCCGTACCAATCCAATTCCTGAATCCAAGTAGAAGGGGTAGCTCCAAAGTGAATCGCTTCCAGATTAGCATCATAAGTCTCTTTATCAGTAGTCTTGCCGAAAATGGCGGAAGAAGAATAATCTACATTTACTGCAAAGCGTAACATATCTCGAGGTAATAAATGCCACGGAGTAGAAACGGCTACTTCTGCAGTTAAATAAGGCAGTTGATGACCCATTTTCATAAAATCTTTGAACCCGGGCATAGCTGGATCAAATTTGTCTCTGGTTATCTGGACGTAATCATCAATGTCATCTCCTACTGCCAGAGTGCGATAGCCGAAACCGATGGAAGGGGTGATGCGCCAGCCACTATCAGAAGAAGGGGCAGGAGCTGCAGATTGAATTGTTTCCCCTTTGGTTTCTCCTTTCGCTGGAGTTCCAGCACAGAGCAAAGCTCCGGTTAATAATGAAATTAAACTTTTTTTTGCCATGTGGCAATTCATTTGAGTAGAATTTATCTATAAATTGGTAATGCAAGATATATTCCATAACACAATAATGTTTATTATGCATTTGACCAGCTATTAGATGGGGATTAACTTAATCATGGATACCAACAATCACTTGGAAGAAATTTTGCAGAAGTTTGAACCGCATCACCAGTTATTTCGACTTCCTTTGACTTTATCTTATGAGCATGATGATGTTACTGTAAAATATCTTCTTTCTTCGCTGAGGATTGCATCAGAAGAAACTCAAACCCAGATGGTAAGTTCATTTTGTGAACGCTTCGGTGCAGATAAAGTAGAAATGAACGAATTACTGGGGAATCCACATAACTGGGCTGATTACCAGCTTTACACTGCTTTTTCAATTCATTGCCAGCAGCAGTTGGGATTAGATGATAAAACTTATTTTCAAGAAGTTGCCCGCAAAACTTTCTTAGATTATCAAGATGGACAAATTATGGTTGCCAGAGCTTTTCCATTATCGGCAATCTTAATGGGAATGCCAAAGCAGTTCAAAAACTGGACTAAAGTTACTGAGGTACAAGTAGATAAAATAAAAGCCTCTTTGAATCTTTCTTTGACTGGGTTTGACCAAGTTATTCTTCGTAGAAGAACTCTTCCCGAGTATCGAGCTAGGCTGGGAGAAACTTTAGGCTTCAAGTTAACGCAGGAAGTATTACGCCGAGATTGTGATTTGACTTTGCATGCATTTACCATCACCTTTCAAGAATTATTTGGCCAGAAGGACTTGAAAGTGGAAAGAACTCACAGCGAAGCTGATGGAAATGAGTGGAGCAAGTATGTAGTTTGCCCTTCTTCTCCGTATCAATCCTTGCTCAAAAAAGGATTCTCAGCAACGGGAAAGGTATTATTACGAGTGTTTGTTCCTTGGGCTTATTATTCCCGAATCCAGACTGATGTAAATTCATTACGGGGAGAATCTTTTGAAAGAGAGCATACCATCAGAAGTATGACGGAGCAATTAGAGAAGAAAACTGTCGCACTGCAGTATCAAAGAGAATCTACGGTAGACTTGCTCAAAAAATTCTCTAAATCCAGAATTCACGGTGGATGGCACAGTATAAATAATCGTCTAAAGACCTTCAGGGAAGGAATACAACAGCAGTTGTATGAACATATGGCTAACCAGCTTCACTCTTTGTATCTTCTTTCGGCTCATGACGAGCTTAAGAGAAATTACTTGCTTGAACTATGCGCTCCATTTGAAATTGAGCAGGATACTTTTAAATCAATTGCGTCACTTCATGAAAAAATAAAAAATGTAGAAATAATTATTACCTCAGAACAGAAAACAGTTGCTGACACGGGTAATTTGGAAGATTTATTCTCAACTTTTACCGCCGAAGAGATTTATCTGCATAAAATCATGCCGCGATTACAAGAAGTGCAAGAAAAGTATGCTCTGATGTTTACTGAGATATCTCCCGCAGAACTTGATCCTTTCGCATTATTTAAATCGATGGTGATTATATTAGAAACAGCAGCCGGAATTACGAGAACTTTAGAAAGTTTAGGGAATGTGGAATTATTGGATAAAGTTAAATTGTCAGATGCCGTAGATAATGGGATTAAATATGCTCAAGAGGACAAAAAATCTGCATTAACGATGATTAAACAGATTGATTATAACCCTTATTTCAACACCAACAAAAATGAATTTATAACTACATTTAGAGACTTATTTTACAATGTTATCGATGCAGGAGCAACTGAAATAATAATTAAAAGCATAAACCCAAATCAAGACACAGTTTTACCATACATTACTTCTTTAAAATTTGCAAATTATCCCGCTATTTATGTTATGATTAAAGACAATGGTGATGGTATTCAACCTGCAAAAGCAGAGCAATTAAATGCTTACTTGGAAGGAAAGCTAGAAGATAATGCTGGTCTCTCCACCAAAGGAAAGGACCAAGGCGGTTTAGGAACCAAGAACTTGCGTAATTTTCTTAGCTTGCACCAAGGGCATTGTTATTATGAACCTGACGAATTGAAAGGAACGAGAGTCCATTTATACTTTGAACGATTGGAAATATAGTTTTAGTATTTTTGGCACAGTCCAAAAAGTGAGTGATAGCACCATTATCACCACTGCCCAGAAAAATCGAGAGTGATTTTCTGGGCTGAGATGCGATAGTTGCAT
>JAGVMW010000072.1 GCA_020053615.1 archaeon
CCCCGCAGGGGGCAGTTCCCCCTGTCGCTCTCGAAGATATAATCGCAGGGATTTTGACCTGATGATGCTCACCACGCTTCAGAATAGTGAAGTATTACGTATTATCCTCCGTTTATGGAGAGGGAAAGTTCAGAGGATAATCTCAAAAAGAGATTTAGAGTCTTCCTATTGCAGTAATCAATTTAATATGCCCTTTTACTAAGTTTCTGAACCAATTAATTTCTTCAGTTACAATTTCACATTTAATTTTGTCGCTTAAATTCTTTAATTTTTCCATGTTGTATCCACTCCTTAAGTTCTTTATCACCACAACTATTCCAACAACCATTTCCAAAGAGGGATATATTTTATTTTGGTCTGATTCTGCTCTTCAATCGCTTCATAATCCTCAGTTATAACTAAACCCTCTTTTAACTTAAACTCTCCCATTGCCTCTAAAAGAGAGGTTCTTTCTCTCTCTTTGGTTTTAACGTCATCAACATTCCAAGAAACATTAATTAATTGTTTTACTTTTAAACCTTCTTTAAGAACAAAATCAACTTCTTTATCATGAGGACTTTTCCAATAATAAATCTCTTTTTCTCTCCGCATTAATTCTAAGAAGACCAGATTCTCAGCTAATTTGCCTAAATCTTCTAAAAAGCGAAAAGAAACAACATTCCTTAACCCCAAATCAATAGAATAAAGCTTTCGAGGATATTGCATCTGTTCTTTGATTTTATAAGAAAAGATTGGCACTAAAAAAAATAAATAAGCTGACTCAAAATAACTTAAGAAACGACTAACTGTATCTAAAGACATCCTATACTTGAAAGATTCTTGCAATACTGAAGCAAGTTTACCAATGCTGACTAAAGAAGAAATATTTGTTAAAAGAAGAACACCTAAAGATTGGAGTAAATTAATTTCTCGTATAGCATAACGAGTCGCTACATCTCTAAGAACAATAGATTCATAATATTCTCGCAAAAGAACTTTTTTGTTTTCAGATGTTTCTAAAACAACACGGGGAAAACCACCCGATTCCAGATATCTTCGAAGTAATGATTTTATCTTGTTTTTCTGTAATAGTAATTCTCTTTTGTCTTGAAAATTCAAACATTCAAAGAGTAATAATTCTTTAAACGAAAGGGGATAAATTCTTAGGCTGGTACTTCTTCCACTCAAAACAGTAGAAAATTCAGAGGCTAATAATTTTGAAGAAGAGCCGGTGACGATTATTTTCAATCCGCCTTCTTGTTTTAAACGAACCCATTTTTCCCAGTGGGAGATATTTTGAATTTCATCTAATACTAAATATTTTAATTTCACCCCAGTAAATTCACTATATGCATTGTAAAGTTCATCCAATAAGTTTAGTGTAAGATTTCCGGAGAAGAAAGGGTCTTCCAGATTTATATAAAGATATTCCTCTTTTGAAACTCCAGAACGAACTAAAAATTGTTGAGCCAAAGTGGATTTTCCACATCTGCGTACGCCCACTAAAGCCAAAGTTTCCTGCATCTTCATCCTTTTTTGGATTACAGAAAGATATTCTTCCCGAAAGATCCCTACTTTCTGGATAAATCTATTTTGTTCTAATAATACCTGTATTAGTTTTTCTTTTTCCATCTTATACTCCAAGTAGTATGATTTTATATAAAAACCTTTCGGTTTAGAGTATGATTTTAACAGGAGACCAAAGTTTATCTTTCTCCTCCAAAAACGGAGAGTGAACGTTTATATATTGGTTATGTTACTACTTCTTCATAACAAATGAAATAAAGCCGACCGGGCTTAAAGCGGATAAAAAGGAGGGATGAAAAATGGAAACTGAGAAAAAAGCAATGATTGTTTATCGGAGCTGTGGCTCATTAGACCAATATGAGCCAGTGGTAGAAGAAACTCTGACTGAAAAGGGGTATTCCATAGAAAAGAAGGTATTTCCTGCCGGAACACCTGTGGAAGAGATTAAAGCTTGGACGGAAGAGCATCTGGGAGAAATAGAAAAAGCAGTTGTCTTTTATGATGATACTGTTGAGGGTACACTTCCTGAAGAAGCGATTTCCAAAAAAAGACGGAAAACTGGATTTAGTTTAGATAAATTACTCTCTGAAGTAACTTTAAGCGCTTACGCTTCTTCGCCAAGAGTTAAAGAGTTGGAAATAAAGCTATATGAATTAGAACACATTCCACATGCACAGATTTTAATTGAAGAGCATGGCGATGAATATCTTAGCGTGATTAGAGAATTATATGGATTGTGCTTTAAAGAAAAATTATCTTCGGAAACCAGAGCAGGTATGGAGATGATAATTATAGAGGGCACACTTGAGCGTAGGTGTTCTTCTTTACTTGAACATGTCTGTGGGAGCCAGTTTAGGATTATAAGCAGTGATATTGCTTTTGAATCGGGGTATTATCACAAATGTGCAGAAGCAATAAAAGAAGGATTGGAAGAGGCGGGGATTAGATGTGTAATCCGGGAGGTGTTAGAAGATATAACTCCAGAAGAGATAGAAAAACTTGAGTTGGGAAAAGCGTATTTGTTCTGCGACAGACATGTTATTTATTGTGGTTACGACGATTGGGTGAAAGGGGTTTTTAGTAAAGAATATTTTCAGTCCAGAAAGGATGTGCCAGCATTTAAATTACCTTACTTCGAGGACTTCAGAAGATGGCCGATAGAAACACAGAAAGAAGAAATGTTAGATGACCCAGTAAGACTGATGAAAGAGAAAATTGTGGGATATATTTCCATAAGTGAGACAAAGGGATAGGGGAGATGTAAAAATGGGCACAGTCCAAAAAGTGAGTGATAGCACCATTATCACCACTGCCCAGAAAAATCGAGAGTGATTTTCTGGGCTGAGATGCGATAGTTGCATCTC
>JAGVMW010000020.1 GCA_020053615.1 archaeon
CTTAAAGAATATTTATCAATGCCAAGAATTAGAGGAAAACTCAACTATTAGGAAATTCCGAACAGTTCAAAATGAAGCGAATAGAAGTGTGCAAAGAGATATTGATTTTTACAACTTAGATGCCATTATCTCCATAGGATATCGAGTAAATTCACAGAGAGCTACTCAATTCAGGATTTGGGCAACAAAAGTTTTAAAGCAATTTGCAATTAAAGGATATGTTTTAGATAGAAAAAGATTAGAAAATGGAAATTTCCTCAATCAGAATTACTTTGATGAGCTTTTAGCTGAAATTAGGGAAATACGATTAAGTGAGAGAAATTTCTACCAAAAAATAACTGATATTTATGCCACAAGCTTAGATTACGATAAAAACGCAGAAGCAACCAGAGAATTCTTCGCCAAAGTTCAAAACAAGCTTCATTATGCCATACATAAACATACTGCACCAGAGTTGATTGTTAAAAGAGCAGACAGCAAAAAAGATTATATGGGCTTAACTTCCTGGAAAAATTCTCCGGAAGGTAAAATACTAAAAACAGATGTACCAATAGCTAAAAATTACCTAACTAAAGAAGAATTAGAGTCTTTAGGAAGAATCGTTAGTGCATATCTTGATTTAGCCGAAGAAAGAGCCAAGAGAAGAATACCTATGACTATGGAAGATTGGTCAAAAAGGCTTGATTTGTTCTTAGAATTTGATGAACGAGAAGTATTAAAGTCCGCTGGTGAAATAACCGCAGAAATAGCAAAACAGCATGCAGAAAGCGAATTTGAAAAATATAGGGTGGTTCAAGATAAATTATTTGAATCAGATTTTGACCAAGTTGCTAAAAAAATATTAAGATAAAGATGAAGGATAATGATGGGAGTAACAGACATTAATCCAACTTCACTATCTCCTTCACCACCATCTCAAACTGCACTCCTGACAGATGCATCACTCGCTTATCCCACAATTCTTTGCTCAATTTAATCTTCTCACTCTTTTCCCGCGCCTGATTCTTAGTTAATCCTTTCACCCGTACTAAAGCGAACATCAAAGCATTTCTTAATTTTTTGTCATCCTGAAGAATTATCTCTTTCATAATCTTTTCTCCCATCGATAACAGCTTCTTTCGCGGAGTTATCTTAATCAGCACTGAATCAGTTCGTGGACGTGGCTCAAAATTATCTTTAGAAACGTCCATTACTTTCTCTACCTCAAAAAACAGATTGCTGATAGTGTTCCACTTTCCTTCTTCATTAAGTAATTCATAAAAATTATGTCCAATAAGCAATACTACTGCTTCAAATTCTATTTTTAACAGTTTTCCAAACAAAGGCTCAGTAATAGAATAAGGAATATTAGCTACAATCTTATTGAAATGAACGTCATCAATCAGTTTTAAAGCGTTTCCATAAAGAATCTCTACGTTTTTAGGTAGTTTTCCCAATTCTATTTTAAGTGATTCATCTATTTCTATGGCTATTACTTCTTTACACTTCTTAGCTAATTCTGTAGTAAGAATTCCTTTTCCTGGACCAATTTCTAATATTGTATCACTTTTATTAAGCTCAGCGGCTTTAATTGAAGCTTTGACTACATTAATATTATTCAGGAAGTGCTGGTCATGTTGAAGTAATTCTGGCATAATTGCATTTAATTTACCCTCAGTTAAAAATGTTTTTATCGGAAATATAATGCAAAACAAAAAGACTTATTAACCACCGTCTCTAAACAAAATCAAAAGAGGCTTAGATGAAAACTTTAACTCCCGTAGATGAATTTATTGATGATTTTGCCCGCAAAAGAGTCAGGACTTGGTTAGATAAACTTTCTTTTCCTGCGATTATTTTAGTATGGGTGACAGCAATAATAACTATTGGATTAGCTTATTATCTATTTACTAACGATAAGAATTATTTATATTATAATTTAACTCAGAGCCCAGTCGAAGGGCTGCTTAATCACATTTATTTCAGTTTTACTACTGCTATAGCCGCTGGATTTGGAGATATCATCCCTAGAGGAATATTTAAAACCGTATCGGTAATAGAAGTTGTAACCGGATTATTGATGTTGGCTGTAGTCATGTCTAAATTTGTTTCTCTTAAACAGAACATGATATTGGAAGAAATTTATGAACTATCTTTCTCGGAGAGGGTTAACCGAGTAAGATCCTCATTATTAGTTTATAGGCAGAACTTAGGCAGAATCATCAGCCGAATCGAGGAAGGGGTGATAAAGAAGCGGGAGATCAACGATTTGTATGTACATATCTCTTCTTTTGAAGATATTCTGCATGAGATTGAGGTGTTAATCAGTCGCAAGGAAGAAATGCATTTCACTAAAGTACTTGATCCATTGAATGCAGAGTTGATTTTTGGAAGTGCTATAAGCTCTTTTGAGAAGCTGCATGAATTAATACTTGTATTAGATCAAAACAACAAGAAAGATTGGAGAAGAGACGTAACGGTGCATTTAATCTACAAATGCATCATGCTTAACCAGAAATTATTTGATCAAGTTAATTCCAGCAAGATGCTTCCAGAGAAAAACTTGGCTGACTTAAATGCTCAGAAGAGCAAAGTGGTTGATGCTATTAGAACGGCGATGAATGTTCCGGAAGAGAAAGTGCCGGAGACGATAATTGTGAAGTAGGATTGTCCAGAGAGGGTCAATTATTTTAAATATCTTTCTACCCACTTATGCAGATATCTGAAGCAGCCAATTAACTCTTTTCCTGATGCGGTCAAAGAATATTCTACTCGGGGAGGGATTTCATTAAACTTGACTTTCTTTATCAATTTTGCAGTTTCTAATTCTTTCAATCGTTTGGATAAAGTTCTTGAACTCACTCCAGAAATTTCAATCATTAATTCACTAAATCTTTTTTTATCATGCTCGTTCAACAGCTTTAATATCAATAAGTTCCACTTCTTGCTAAGAAGAGTAATAATTCCTACAACTGGACAAGTTTTTTCCATATTACTTTTCTCGTATTTGTTTAGCATCTTCAAAATTCCAGACGTGCTCATCGCAAAGTCGCATCTCCGTAGGAGCCACCATCTGCGACTCTCTATGAATCAATCGAATGAATTTTGACTTTATCTCAAATGCGAAGTTGCGTTTGAGATTATGTTGCGTTAGCGACATTATGAGACCGCAGTCGAATTTAGGAGACTAGCAAGTCGAGTTTATGATGCTAAACAAATACATTTTCTCCCTTTACTTTACTTTACTTTAAGATACTGCCAATTTATATATTGGTGTATTATGTAAAGTATCATTAGTTTATAAAAACTACTAACGAAAATTAGAATACACTAAAGAGGAGGGGATATTATGGAAAACGCATTTGGAAAGTTATTAGAGAAGTATCAAGCATCGTTTTATGTTGTATTTAGGGTATTTGTTGGATTACTGTTTTTCCAGCATGGCGCACAAAAGCTACTGGGATGGTTTGGAGCACAGCAATCTGCTGCACTATTCAGCTTAATGGGCTTAGCAGGATTTATAGAATTATTTGGTGGATTAGCCATTGCACTAGGATTACTAACCAGATTATCTGCGTTGGGTGGAATTGCTACAATGATTGGAGCTTATTTCATGGTCCACTTCCCTAAAGGGTGGATTCCTATCATGAATAAAGGAGAATTAGCTCTATTATACTTTGCTGCATTTTTAGTGCTAATCGTGTATGGTGCCGGCAAATTTAGTCTTGAGAAAGCTTTGTTCAAGAAAGAGTTGTTTTAATTTTTTTCTTTTTCTTCTTTAAATTATAGCATGGCTTGATTATGCAACATAAAAAGTACGACGTAGTAATTATTGGGAGTGGAGTAACCGGAACGGCTATTCTTTATACTTTAAGCAGATATACTAATGTAAAAAGTATTGCTTTAGTGGATAAATATTCTAAAATCGCATCGGTTAATTCGCATCGTGATAATAACAGCCAGACGCTGCATTTTGGTGATATAGAAACCAATTATACTTTAGAAAAAGCAAAAAAAAGTAAAGAAAGCGGCAGACATGATAGTGAGGTGTGTTGAAACATTTGGAAGAGAAGATGGTCTGTTCCTGAAAACGCATAAGATGGTTTTAGGAGTTGGGGAAGAGGAAGTTAAAATCTTGGAAAAAAGATATGAAGAATTCAAAGAACTGTTTCCAAAACTAAAAAAACTTGGCTGGGAAGAAATTGGAAAAATAGAACCAAGTATTGTGAGAGACAGAAATCCTAATGAATCGTTATTGGCTCTTTGCACTGAAGATGGATATGCGATAGATTATGGAAAGCTATCTGAATCATTTGTAGCTAAAGCAAAAGAGACGGGTAAAGAGATTGAGCTTTTTCTTGGAAACAAAGTGAAAAAGATTAGTAAAAATGATGAAGGTTATCAAATAACAATTGGAGATACGAAAATAAGCGCATCAGCAGTGGTAGTATCAGCCGGCTCACACAGTTTGATATTTGCTAAACAGATGGGTTATGGGAAAGAGTTTGGACTTTTACCGGTAGCAGGGAGTTTTTATTCTGCTAAGAATATGCTCAATGGGCACAGTCCAAAAAGTGAGTGATAGCACCATTATCACCACTGCCCAGAAAAATCGAGAGTGATTTTCTGGGCTGAGATGCGATAGTTGCATCTC
>JAGVMW010000012.1 GCA_020053615.1 archaeon
GAGATGCAACTATCGCATCTCAGCCCAGAAAATCACTCTCGATTTTTCTGGGCAGTGGTGATAATGGTGCTATCACTCACTTTTTGGACTGTGCCCAAATTACGTGAGAAAGGCATAAATACCCGCGGAGTTATCAAATACAAAGAGAATAATCGCTTGGAAGAAGTAGAGTTAACCGCCGAAAATGAAGTTGCTTTAATGGAATCACTGCAGAAAGCAGTCATGATCTGCGAGCTTTCCCAGCCGCCGCCCATTAAGAAAAATAAATACTGCAGGAAATGCAGCTATTTTGATCTTTGCTTCAGCTAAAAATGCAAAAACAGCCATTTTATATCACTCAATCCGGAACTCTCTCTCGAAAAGACAATAGCTTGTGGTTCGAAAACGAAACGGTGAAGAAGGCTATTCCTATCGAAGCAGTAGATTCTCTTTATTGTTTGGGAGAAGTAACCATAAATTCAAAATTGCTTACATTTCTTTCCCAGCAGAGCATTCCTATTCACTTTTTCAATTATTACGAATATTACACCGGCACTTTTTACCCAAAAGAGAGCTTAGTTTCAGGAACATTACTCTTGAAGCAGGCAGAACACTATCAGAATTACGATAAAAGAATGTTTTTAGCCCGTTCTTTTGTATCGGGAATAATCCAGAACATTATCCGGTTCTTAGAGCACTATCGCAAGCATAATTGTGATGTAAAACCCGTAATGGATGAATTGGAATCGTTAATCCCTTTGTTAGCTGGTACAAAAACCATTCCTGAAACGATGCAGTTAGAGGGCAGAGCGTGGGAGTTATTATATTCTACTTATGGATTAATTATTACCGGTGATTTTGAGTTCGAGAAAAGAAGCAGAAGACCGCCGATGAATGAAATAAACTGCTTGTTAAGTTTCTTGAATTCTCTTCTTTACACGCGGGTATTAAGTGAATTATATCACACTCAATTAAATCCCACTATAAGCTATCTGCATGAGCCTTTTGAAAGAAGATTTTCACTGGCTTTAGATATCAGCGAACTATTTAAGCCGTTAATTGTACAGAGAGCCATGGTTACTTTATTGAACAAGGGGCAGATACAGGAGAAACATTTCCGCAGTGATTTAAATGGCTGCATGCTAAATGAAGAAGGCCGAAAGATTGTTCTTCAGGAATTTGATTCCAGGCTTAAGCTGGCGATAGAGCATCCGGAATTAAAGCGGCCAGTATCATATCGCAGATTGATTAGATTAGAAGGGTATAAACTAATAAAACATTTAATCGGGGACAAAGAATATGTTCCATTTGTTATCTGGTGGTAAAATGTATTATATTATTGTTTATGATGTTGGTGTAGAAAAAGTGGCGAAAGTACACCGGTTCCTAAAAAGATATTTGAATTGGATTCAGAATTCCGTATTTGAGGGAGAATTAGGAGAAGCCGATTATATGATTGTAAAAAGAAGAATTAAAGAGATTCTAGATTTGGAGACGGATTCAGTATTGATATTTCGCTTTTATGAGAAGAATTGTGAAAAAGAAGTCATTGGGCGTGAAAGAAATTCAACAGATACTATAATTTAGCCCAGTGTTAAGCTTGAAGCCGGTTTTATGTTCTCTGGGCAAATCGGCAAAAGATTTAAATCTTGGCTCTGATATTGGTAAATAAGCCAAAAACGGCTGGTTTGAATAGAACTATTGTAGGATTGAAATAAAGTTAATTTTCGATTTTCTAATTTTTTGAGATCAGTTTGAATAGAACTATTGTAGGATTGAAATGAGTTTATGTCTTTCTTCCCTTGTCATTTCTGCTTCGTTTGAATAGAACTATTGTAGGATTGAAATTTAATTTCTTTAAACAGTTCCAGCAAAACCTGCTCTCGTTTGAATAGAACTATTGTAGGATTGAAATTTCGATGAGGAATACGGTATATTTAGGCAGACAGTTGTTTGAATAGAACTATTGTAGGATTGAAATTCTTTTCAAAGCTTCAGAAAAGAGGGATATCGCTTCGTTTGAATAGAACTATTGTAGGATTGAAATCTCTAATTCTGAATTGTAGGCGGTATTTTGATGTTGGTTTGAATAGAACTATTGTAGGATTGAAATACAGTCTCTCTCGAAAGTCCGATCTCTTCGGCTTTTTGTTTGAATAGAACTATTGTAGGATTGAAATCTCACACAGCTTTTCCAATCTTAACTTCTTTCAACCCAGTCAGCTCAGCCAGCTTCTTTCCAATCATATCGTTAAGCTGTTCAGGAAAGTTGATGGGCATGGTAATATGAGCGCTTCCTTCTTGGAGTTCCACAGTTATGTTGTTCAATGGAACCTTCAGCGCAGTATTCAAGAATGAAATGATTTGTTCTTTAGTATCAGTTATCTTTCGGTGCACTTTTACCTCATAAACTATTTCTTTTCCTGCTAAAGGATGATTGAAATTTACGGTTACTCTGCCTCCAGAGAGTCTCATTACGGTTCCCATCTGTCCATCTACATCGATTTGTAATCCTGGATAAGGCTCCATCTTGTGCTGTTTGAACGTGCTTATGGGTACAATCTTCAGATTCTTGATGTCTCTTTTACCAAATGCATTTTCTGGGGTGAGGGTAATGGTAAATTCATGACCAATTTCTTTATCCACTAAACCAGCATCTAGTCCGGGAAGAATCTGCTGTTCGCCTACGCAGATAATTATAGGTCCGAACTTCTGCTTTTCCGAGAAAAAATTATTCTTCTTAGCCACTTCTTCGATGGTGGTATCAAAAATAGTTCCATCGGTAAGTTTTCCGGTGTAATCTACTTCTACGAAATCGTGATGTTTGACTTGGTCTGTCATATAAGTTTAAGTTTTATTGTATATTTATAAAGATTACAGTAGAAATTTATAAATGTTTGAAAATATGGATATTTACATATCGCTTCTTTCGTACAAAATTTATTTTCTTCCAAGATTTCTAATCCTTTATTTTAAATCCACAACCTTTATAAAACAGGTATATTCTTTATATGTTTATTAAAACATGTTTCATATCATCTACAATCTTCCCCGAGAACCAATTACAGAAACTATTCTTTCAATAGACGAAGCGATAAAAATAATCCAAGAGAAAGGCGCCAGAAATGAAGTATTGACTATACGAGGGAGATTAATAAGATTACCATTCATCGATAATGGAGTGAGACCAACCGACTTAGTGGAAAAAATCGAGGGTTTTTTTGGAAGTAATCTGGCAGATATCACTGTAAAATCTCAATTATATAATCAAAGAGATGGGGAAGAGAAGAAACATTATCTACATCTAGAGAAAGAAGATAAAAAACTAGTAGTGAAATATCTCGATTAAATCATTTTACTCTTAACCACTTTAACTATCTTCTCTGCCACTTCTTCAGCAGTAAGTGTAGTCGTATCTATCACCAAATCATAATTCTTCAGGTTGAAATAATTCACTCCGTAATATTGCAGGTAACGTTTAGTTTCCGATTCTTTTCTGCGTTTAATATTCTTTAAAGTTGCTTCCAAAGTAATATTATTTTTTTCATCAGCTCTTCTTTCGGAAAAGATTCTTTTAGCAGCTTCTTCATCAGCTACGTTTAAGAAAACTTTGATAGAATGGGGAATGAAATGCCAGCCTAACCGAGCATCGATGATAAAATTATCTTCTTTTTTGCCGATGCGAATCTGTCGTTCATCCAGCTCTTTATCTATTGAAGCATCTTTCTCGGCAAGTTTGCTTAATTCTAATAATGTCACACTTCTTTTAATGGCTATTTCGCGCATAAAATCTCCGGTAGAATAATGTTTCAGATTTAATTTCTGGGCGACAAGTTTAGCTACCGTGCTTTTGCCTGAGCCCAATGCTCCGGAGATGGTAATGATCATATAGCTAAGGAAACTCTTCTAGTTAAAAAAGTTAACGTATTTTCTCATACTCGCTCTTCTTCAAATCGCCCAAGTAATTCTTCAGCCATTGTTTGGTCCAGAATAAAGCTGATTTAGATAATCCCCATTGCTGATACCGGCGCATAGAAGTAGTTAGAGGAGTGTCAATACAAGTGAATTCTTTTTGAGTAGCCCGCTTTAACTTGATTATTAGTTTGCGATGCTCTTTTACGATAATATCGGAATCGTAACCATTAACTTTATCAAAGTCCTCTCTGCGGCAGATTAACGCTCCGCTGCAGCCTTCATACAATCCGGTGGATAAATAAAAATTCTTTAATCCTACTGCAAGATTAAATTTTAACGACGGAGTGCTAGGCTTGGATTTAGTAGTCGCAGCGTAATGATTATCAGTGAATTGTTCATTTATCTTGCTCAATGCATCTGTTTCTAAAGTAGAATCTGCATCTAGGAATAATAACACTTTTCCGTTAGCTTTGCTTGCGCCGATGTTTCGAGCTTTGCTTACATTAGCTTCTTTAAAAGAAATAATTTGAGTGTTTTCTTGTTTTTTAGCGATGGTTTCGGTATTATCTGTGCATCCATTGCATACCACAATAGTCTCGTAATCTCTAAATTCCTGCTGTTTAAGGCTGTTTAAAGTAGCTTCAATGTACTTTTCTTCATTACACGCGGGGATGACTACTGAAAATGTTGGCATTTTTTAGGTAATTTGATGGTTTATTTTTATAGTTTTACTTATATTGGCACAGTCCAAAAAGTGAGTGATAGCACCATTATCACCACTGCCCAGAAAAATCGAGAGTGATTTTCTGGGCTGAGATGCGATAGTTGCATCTCA
>JAGVMW010000154.1 GCA_020053615.1 archaeon
GAGATGCAACTATCGCATCTCAGCCCAGAAAATCACTCTCGATTTTTCTGGGCAGTGGTGATAATGGTGCTATCACTCACTTTTTGGACTGTGCCCAAAGTATAAGATATATTATTCACGCCTTGTTTTTTAATTCTGAACTCTACTAATCCAAGAAATCCAGCTTCTTAAACATATTTAACAAGTGCGCAAACCCCACCAAAAAGTATTTATACTAGTTATGCTTTTTATACTCAAAACATGAAAAAAACAAAGAATAACTATAAAATATATAAAAGCCTTTCCCGACAGGAAGCCGCTCTTCTAAATGCTGTGGAGCCCTTAATAGTCTTTTCTCCGTTAGAAATAAAGAGGCTTAGCGGATGGAAATCCTCTAGAATCAGCAATACTCTTTCCACCCTAAAACGTAAAAAAGTAATACTCCACCTGCAAAAAAATAAATATATTCTCTCGGAGAAAGTTCCTCAAAACTTATTTTTAGCAGCCACCGCTTTAACTGCTCCGTCTTATATCAGTTTTTGGACTGCTTCATCTTATTATGGCTTTACTGAACAGCAAGTTAGCGCCATACAGGCAATTTCTACCAAACAGTATCCTAATTTTAAGATTGGAACAACAAAAGTAGAAGTTACCACAGTAGATCCAAAACGTTTCTTTGGCTATGCCAAAATACAAAACTTTGCCCTGGCAGAAAAAGAAAAGCTAATTTTAGACTGCCTTCATTGGCCGGAAAAAGCGGGAGGCATCAGCGAATTAAAGAAAATAATTAATTCAGCTTGGCTTTCAATAGAAAGAGGAAAACTACAAGAATACCTTATTAAATTCAGAAATAAATCTTTGTTTGCCCGCCTCGGATACTTACTGGAGGAATTGAAATTACCTTTTCCAGAAGAGTTCTTCTTGCGAAATATTCCTCGGGGATTCGTGCTTCTTAATCCCTCTCTTAAACCCAGCAAAAAATACAACCAAAAATGGAAGGTGAATATCAATGATTAGCAAAGAAGAATTAAATCGAATTGCTCAGCAAACCGGATTGCCTTTGTACCAGCAGGAAAAGGATTACTTCCTGAAGTTATTTCTGCATTTTTATTACCTGCATTTTCAGGAAGCCGTCTTTAAAGGTGGGACTTGTATCAAGTATCTATTGGGATTGGAAAGATTCTCGGAGGATTTGGATTTCAACATCAAGAATCCAACTCAGTTTAAAAGAGAAGTGCAGAAGATATTTCAAGACTTCCAAAAAATAGGAATCAACTGTTTCTTTCTAAAAGAGGAGATTTTCCCTGATTCTTACACCTGCGAGTTCGGAGTAGAGGGACCTCTTTTTCAGGGTACAGCCCAGACCAGAAATAAGTTTAGGATTGATGCCGGTTATCGAGTAGGAACTGCGAAAAAGCCCCAGTGGAAACTCATAAAAAGCGAATATCCTGAAACGAGAGAAAATTTTTTAGTTTTAACTATGGACCTTCAGGAAATAATGGTGGAAAAAATTACCTGCCTTTTTCAGAGAAAGAAAGGAAGAGATTTGTACGACTTGTGGTTTCTAATTCAAGCGGGGATAAAACTTGACCGAGCTTTGTTGGATAAGAAACTAGGGAAAGAAGGCTTTATCTTGGACAAAGAAAGAATAGTCACAAAATCAAAGTATGAGAGAGATCTTAACCGGCTTTCCCCGCGGGTTATTCCTTATGAGCAGGTGAGAAAGGCAGTGTTGGATTTGTTAGGGGAAGAGAAGAATAAATCTAATCCAAGAAATCCTGCTTCCGAATCTTCTCCGGCAGGTACTTTTCAGAAATAAACGAGATTCCTTTAGAACTCAACGCTTGAATTTCTACTTTAGCATTGAACTCTTTCATCATCTTGAACTGCCGCTGCCAATCTTTGTTTTTGACGAACCATTCATATGCCTGCATCTGCTTCATCCTAGAAATATCCTGTTCAGTTAATTTGATGAAGTGCCTTTTCAAATCGTAATTAACGATATCATCACAAGTAATTCCTAAAAATCTAACCGTAGGAATAGCCATCTCTCCGGCCATATGTGCTAAGCTAATCGAACCATATTTGATAACCGAATAAATGTACCATCCCCAAGGATCTCCGTCCGTTAAAATATAAATCGGAAGTTTATGTTCGACACTCAATCTTTGCAGCAACCTTCTAATTCCTCTGGTCGTCTGCCCCTGTGAAGACATGATGATACAATTCTGCTTATTCCAGAACCTATCCTCGTGCAATCTCTCCCATACTGCTGCTTTTTCCATGTACACGACATATTTAGCTTCAACTTTCTTGAATTTAATCTCTTCCACATTACTAGGAATACTCCACCCACCGCTGCCCAATTTAGACCAATCAATCGTATCTCCAGAATCTTCTACTATTACTTTTCCGGCAACACTGCCCATCTTGTTAGCGTTGACGTGCAGACATTCGCGTGAAAAATCAGTAATTATCTCTAAATCTTCGATGGCTTTATCGGTTTCTTTTTGGTCATCAACTATATTTATTTTAGTATTAGGAATAGTACGCTTAGCCATATAAAATACATCTCTCAAGCTGGCATGCTTCATCGAATCTAGCAGGTTTTTACAGATGGAAGCCACTTCAATCGTCTGCAGGAATTTTTTGGTGTGCGCCACGTTAAAAAAGAATCTCTGAGCAGTTTTGTCTCCTAAAGCAAGAGTCTTGGCTTCTTTATCATAAAAAACGTTGCTTAATCCGCGTACGGACATCTCAATCTTGGGATTTTTTCCTTTGTTGATATCCTGAACAACGGATTTTCCTAAAGAGATTAATTCATTGTAAGGATTCTGTTTATTAGAATTAATTTTACATCCATCGCACTCATGGTCGCTTAACTTTTTTTGTCCAGATTTTTTTGAATCATCTTTGTCTTTGGTCATTTAATCTTCCTCTTCGCTTCTTTCTGCCAGCTTAGTATCCTCTTCGACATTTCCTTTCAGCGATTCCAGATTATGGATAACGTTTTGTATCTCTTCTTTCTTAATCATCTCTTTAAGTTTTTTTATCAGCTGCTCTTTGTTATCTCCGGTTAATCTAGAAAGAGCATCAGCAACTTCTGGGATATAACTGTCAAACATATTAGCACGTTCAAGTTGATTTTGTACTCGTACTTTCTTGTTAACATAAGATTGTAATTTTCTTCCTGCTTCTTGTAATCCTAACTTAATTTCTTTGATAATTTCAGGGTAATGCGCTAGGGCTTCTTTAGATTCAGATGTAAATGGCACCCATACCGAAGCAATGTGCAATAAGATTGTTACTGGACCGACAGGAATAGCGCCGTTGCTCTGCTGCAACCCATACGATTTCCAAGCGGTAGCGATTACTGATTTAGTGAAAGCACATGAGCCCTGTTGATATAATAAAGGAACACGATTAGCAAAGCGAAGTAAAGTTACAGGTTCATCTTTAGGTTGAGCGCCGCCATAAGCAATTCCTACTTCTACTAGAAATGGATTTCCACGATAAACAAATACTGGCCGAGATACTGCAGTGTAAAATTCAGCATTAATTTCTTTCTTAAGGCTTTTCTCCAATAATTCCGCTCCTATCGGGCTTAAACAATCAGTTGGCGGAGACATTATTTTACTTTTTTGTATTCCATTATACAACTGCTCGGCCATCTCTCGAGTGAAATCTTTGGGTTTAGTGTTAGGTAATAACGATGAATTTTCACATATCTCTTTGGCTGTTCCTGGACCTACACGACAGAATTCAGTAGTTAGAAATTGCTGTAAAGTGCGGCATTCAGTATTCTCTAACATTTTGATTAATCTTCCTAATTCAACTCCATACGGATGCGGTTGGATTTCTTTAGGTTCAGGTGGCAGTTTATTTGCGGCTCGAGAATAAATTACCTGCTGCGCTTCAGGATTAGTATAAATAAAAGTAGCATGAGGATTGATGATAGCGGTTTCTTTCAAATATTCATCTACGGATTGGTGGCCTTTCATATAGCTGCCGTCTAAATCTACTTCGATTCTGGTACCATGGTCTTTACCTTCCCAATTGAATTGTTCTTCCTCTTCTACATCAGGAGCGTTCTTCTGGGTATTTATTTTTAGCTTGATGCGATTAGCAATCTTGGTTGGACCAGTTTTAGAAGAGATTATAGCTGGTTTTCCAGTAGTTAATTGACCATAAAGAACGGTAGCAGAAATTCCAATACCTTGCTGACCGCGACTTTGAGCAAGTTTGAAAAACTTCGAACCGTATAATAATTTTGCAAATATCTTAGGCAATTGTTCTTTTACAATTCCCGGACCATTATCTTCAATAATAACTCTGAATCTAGTTTCAGATAGCTGAATTAGTTCTATATTTATTTCCGGCAATATTCCCGCTTCTTCGCAAGCGTCTAAAGAATTGTCTACAGCTTCTTTTACCGCCGTTAAAAGCGCTTTTCGGGGGTTATCGAAACCGAGTAAATGGCGGTTTTTCTCGAAGAATTCAGCTATACTTATATCTCGCTGTTTCTTAGCCAAATCTTCTGCGGTTTTCCGCTGTCCAGTACCGTTTTCTTCTGCCATAGTTTATAAGAGAAAAACAAAACGGTTATAAAGGTTGCGGTGGGGGATGTCTGCGGGAGAGTGGTGAAACAAATCTAGAAAAATAGTTAAACCCCCATATTTTAATTAGTTTATATGAGAATAATAGAGCTGAAACATAAAACAACTATCGAACTAAAACCTAATCCACCGTATAACTTTAATGCTAATTTTCATAAACCATCTCATTTTCCCTCTTCCGATAACATCTGGGAGAAAGATAATTATTGGCTCAGTATGCGATGGAAAAGAGAGAGATTAGGATTAAAATGTGAGAATTTGGGAACGATAAACAACCCTAAGATAAAAGTGAATATTTATTCTCAGAAAGAATTATCTGCTCAATTTGTAGAACTGTTAATCCCAGAAATTAGGTGGAGGTTTAATTTTGATTCAGATATCTCTGATTTCTGCGGAAAATATAAAGCAGATAAGATTCTTGGTTCGATTATCAAGAAATGGAAAGGTATGAAACCAATCGCAGCAAATTCACTGTATGAAACTTTAGTGATTTATGTTGTTCTTCAGAATGCAACAGTTAGACGTTCAGTTCAGATGCTGGAGAAGTTATTTGATAAATTTGGAGAGAAGATAAAATATGATGATAAAGTCTTAGCGGTATTTTGGGATTCCTCAGAGATGGCAAAGTCCTCTGAACTAGAATTGAGAGAGTTGAAAGTTGGCTATCGAGCAAGGTTCTTAATTAAGATTACAGAGCAGTTTGTAAGTAAGGAGATTGATGAATTTGGGTTGAGAAAGAAGAGCAAAGCAGAAATCAAAAAAGAAATGCTGAGATTATATGGTATTGGCCCGGCATCAGTAGAATATTTACTGTTTGAAGACTTTTATTTCTGTGATAAAGTAGAAACAATCCCTCCATGGGAGCAGAAAATACTGTCAAAGCTGATTTTCAATAAAGAACTGGTTCCTACTGAGAAAATATTGAAGTTCTTCAGGAAATTTAAAGGGTGGGAGAAACTGGCTTTTCACTACCTGTGGGAAGATTTGTTTTGGAAGAGAAAACATCAGCATATTGAATGGCTAGAAAAAGAGATTAGGCTTTAAGGAGTAAACGCCATTATAACTTGAATTTTTGAAAATTACTTAGCATGAATTAAATTCTGAAAAGCGTTGTACGCATTCAATGCATCTTTCTCGTACACTATGAAAATAGACTCCGTTAATGTGGAAACGTACTCACAAATGTTGATATTTTCCCAAGCGAGAGTCCGGACTAAAGTAAATACTAACCCGGAGGTCTCAAAATAATCTTCAGAGTACTTTAAAGCTATTCCCACAAGATTACTGTCAACCCTTTTGATTTTATCTTGTTTAAACAGAGTTAATATCTTTTTCTTATTGCTCTCGTTAGTTATCATGGTTACTTCATAATTCCCTTGGATGATATTTAGAATGCCTCCCTCATTAAAATTCACTAATTGATATAACTTAGTTATTTTAGGGAATATGGTGGGCGATTTTAATACTGTAATCTCGCATAAGTTTGATTTAAGGGTGATGTCAATCTTTCCTTTTAGATTGAATTGGTTGACTTTTTGGTTAGACAGGTGTTCTGCATATCTGCGAATAGCCATCATTACAGAAGTAACTTTAACCTTCTTCCCCAGCCTTTTTTCAATGTAAGGAGCGATTTCGTGGGCTAAATACCCCTGGCTGATTACATTTCTCACTAAGCCCTCTTGAATGAATGGTCTGCTGTTTAAGTGCTCTTTTACCAATAGGGATATTTGAACCATTTTACAGTTAAGTAATTATTTTGTAACTATAATTACAATATGTATAAGTACTATATATGCTTTTCTGTTAGAATTATGGTATGTTATAGTACCGATATCACGTAACATCAAAAAATAAAAAAGCGTTTTTAAATGTTTATAAATAAAAACCCCACCATGCCAATGGCTTTCTTTTTTCCAAAA
>JAGVMW010000049.1 GCA_020053615.1 archaeon
GAAGAGAACAGCCGAATCAACAAATGGGGTGGAATTTTGGGAAAAGTAATCGCTTTCTTCTCTAAGCACCGGGGAATGTTTCATTCATTATTATTTGCGGCGTTGCTAAGCGCAATTTTAAGTTATTTTTGGAATTGGTATTATGGAATAGCTTTGTTTATCGGTTATCTCTCACATTTAATCGGAGACGCTTTAACTCCGATGGGAGTGCAGGTGTTTTATCCGTTTTTAAAGTTTAGGATTAAAGGACCGATTAGAACTGGGAGCTGGGCAGAATGGGTGGTGAGGATAGTGTTAGGGGTGCTAATTGTGAAAGAAATACTATAAAAATAAATAAACTTACTTCTCTATCCTCGGAAATATATAGCTGGTAAAGCAGATAGCTACTAAAGCGGTACCATATTGTTTTTTAGGAATAAAGCTTTCTTTCATTACTCGAATTTCTTTTAAATCGTAGTCTTCAGAAAAACCATTATAATATAATTCGTTTAAGCTTGCTTTTAACTTCTGTTCTACTTCTTCTAAAGTATAACTGCCATTATGTTCACAGACTAATCCCCCATACTTCTTACCTGTTTTTTTGTCATAAAGCCAGCCATAAATTATCCCTGCTGTCGCTCTTTTTCCTTTTTCAGCGTGAGCTACTGCCATAATGCTCTCTAAGACACAGCCATGAGATAGCTTTGATATTTTAACTTCTTTGGCTATGCCGGGCATAATGGATGAATAAGTCATGATATTATAACTTTCTATACCCGCTTTCTTCAATGCTAAATGATAAGAACCGGCATGAATCGTAATATCGCTCTCTCCTGTTCCTTGAGTAGTAAAATAATCTTTAGGTATGCGACAACCCAAAACAATGCCCTCAACGTTTTGTGTCATTTTAATCTTTTTTCTATGCCTCCTTATTTTTGTTTAGAATTTAAATCGATTTTAGTGTTAATTATTTTAGAAAAAGCTCGTCCATCACTAACGGGCGGCTCAAATAGTCCTGATTTATAGTAAGTTAGATTAAATATCATTCCTCCGTATTAGCGTTGTTAGCTTCTCTCCTCCTGTATTAATGAAGTCGTTGGAATATCATAACTGCTTTATAAATATTACTATTTGGATTTAGTTGTCGTCTTTAATTTAGTTTCTGGGGGCAAGTCCTGCTTGCCGGTAAGCGTCACAATTCCGTCTTTCACGTCTAGATCTAATTCTATTAAGTTGTTTATTACGATATCGTTGCCTAACAGATAGTAGGATACGTTTCTCAATTCTTTGATTCTGACTTTCTCTACTTCTTTAAATTCTAAGACGTGAACCGGTTCTTTTCCTTTCAGATGAGGGTTATTTTCGTTAAATAATCCTATAAAAGCAGTCCATAACATATCTTTGTTCTTTCCAGGCTTACGGCTTATCACCGCACTCTTTATTTTGTAGCTGTTTGCCATGTTTTTACTTAATGAATTTCTCACTTTTAAATATTACTATGATTTTTTTCAAATGTAGATAATAAGATATTCCAAATGCGGCTCCGAAAAAGAGCAGGATTCCAAAGCGGCTGCCCCAGAAGCCTCCGATTAAGTAGCCTAACAAGAAGCCGACGATGATCAAGATAGACGGAAGAATGGGCTGGGAGAAACGTTTAATATAATAAATTCTTCCAGCGATAAAACCGGCTAATACCACCGTAACATAACCAAATAAAACATTGCGTAATAAGAGAGATACTACTAAAGCTAACACCATTAACGCTGCAGCTAATACCTCCGCCCAATTTTCCTGCAAGGTTTTAGGTTCAAAATCCATTGTTTCATACCTCTGACATAATTAATGCGTTTACAATGCCTGCGATTATAGCTAGTATCCATGCTACTATCAGACCGATAACATTCTGGCTGATTAATAATACGGTAAATATTATGACAACCCCAATAGCGATGTAATATAACATTCTCCATCCCCAGAAGATGCTTAACCCGTCTAGTTGTGGCAAGGGTAGTATCGAACACCAAGCCATAATAATGTTGAAGATTAATCCTTTATGAAAGAAATAATTCTCGGGAAAGAGATACAATCCTAAAGCAAATAGCAGTGCCAAGATTAAATTTCCAATAATTCCCCAAAATGCAATCACGCCGTTTATTTGGTACGAATGTCCGTAACGGAATTCTCCTAACCTTAATTTGACCATAAATGAAGTTATCATAACTCCGGCTAGTATTATGGGAAATCGACCGTTAGTGATAAAAGCCAACACCAAAGCAATAACTATTCCTACCCAGAACGTTTTAAATTCGGCTTTGAACCCGTCAAATAAGCTGTTGACTTTTTGCAAAGAGAGCCGGAAGAAAATGGAGATGATGATAACGATTAGAGTGAGAATAAGATTTCTTATTCCAAATGCCAAATCAAACGTTTCTGCACCCCAATCGCGGAAAGAGAAGATGAACGCAGAGGCAATAGTAATAGCAAGTATTCCCACTAACTCTTGCTGGCTGAATCTAAAGTGATCTTTGCATCTATGTGCTAACTCAGTAAAGGACACCATCTTTTTACTGGAAGAAAGTGTTTTGGTATATAAATAATTGCATTGATTTATTGGTTAATTCTGCAATTATTTATATTAGAAAATCGCACAATAAAAACTTCCTGCTTTAAATGGAGGATTAATGCGATTTTCTTTATATTAATCTTTGTGGTGATTTGTGAAATTATTTGTTTCAAAATCTCCTACAACTTCTCCATCAGCCACACTTTGTGGAAGCTCTCCCCTCGCTGAATCTCCTCTTCAGAAATTAACTTGAATTTATTCGAAATCGAAAGCTCAAATCCTTTTCTCCCGATAATTAACAACGTTCCGCCAGATTTCAGCAAAAATAAGGTCTGGTAATAAATCTCATTTAGATTAGCTTCGTCTTTAAGAGTAACATGCATAATTATTCGGTCAAACTCTCCTTCAGAGAACTTTAACTCTAATTCATCTAATCCGTATTTGTGAAATCCAACGTAATTCTTAGTTTTGGCTAAAGCTGAATTTTTGTTGGCAGCAATTACACTTTGCATGCCTAAATCGAAAGCGTTAATTACAGTTGGGGTTTTAGGCTGGACAAAAGTTTCTTCAGCAAACTTAGCAAAATCAAATTCTTTAAATAATGAAAATTTATGGAAAGAGAATTCTTTGCTATCTGCAGTAACTCTTAATTCATTTCCATACAATGCTGCTTCAATTGCTACGGTTCCGTCTTTAGCGAATCCGGATAATAATTTCTCTCCGGCTTTAAATCCGCTTTTTCGTATTAAATAATATCCCAAATCTCCTTTAAATGCAGCATGATTTACAAATAAGCGATAAGCACGGGCATTTAACTCCTTGCCGCAGACATCTAATCCGATAAAATACTCTTCTCCACTGCGATGGATAATCACTTCAACATCGGGATGCTTCATTTCAATTATAGGAGAAGAATTGAATTCTTTAGTTAGTATTGGGAATAGCTGAGCAATAACTTTTCGCGATATTTCTAAACGGTTATCATTACCTTTAACATTTTCTACATTTATTTTCAGTTTGGTTTCTGCAGAAAGAACCTCTTTCCATGGGAATTTTAAAGAAGCAAAGTCCAGTTTATCCAATGAACCAAACTTTCCAAGGTTGATTGCAATTCTTTTAACTGATTGCAAACGATGTATCAACAACAATAATTCTTCTTTAGATTTAATTTTAAATTCAACTAGAGCTTCATGTGCCGTAGCTTTAGCTTTAATTAGCTCTTTTACTTCTTGAGCAGCCAGCTGCTCCATTCCAGAATTAACTGTAATAAAGATGTCCATGATTTATTCCGCCGACGGCTCAGGGCTGGGTTCGGGAGTAGGAGTTACTTCTTCATTTGCACTTTCTGTTTCGCTGGGTTCTGGTTCAGTTCCATTTTGCGGGGAGTTATGGTTGTTTCCATTGCCATTCCCATTTTCCACGCTGCTTCCATTATCTTCTCCAATCATCTGTGCTGCTGCTACTAATTGGTCGCTTTCGCTTAATTTGATAACTCGTACACCTTGAGTGGCTCGTCCTACTACTGAAATATCGGTGCACTTCATCCTGATGGCGATACCATTCTTAGACATTATCATTAAGTCTTCAGAGCCGTCTACCAGCATCACTACTTTTACTACTCCATTTTTATCGGTGATTTTGATATTAGTAACTCCTTTTCCTCCCCGATTGCATAATCTATATTCAGAGACGGGCGTTCTTTTACCATAGCCTTTTTCTGTAAGCGTTAAGATTTCTTTTCCTTCGTCTGCTGCAAGCATTCCGATAACTTCATCTTGTTCTTCTAAACGTATTCCTCGTACTCCGCCGGCGGTTCTGCCCATGTTTCGGACATCTTCTTCGTTGAATCGGTTAGCTTGCCCGTTTTTAGTAGCTAGAATTATCTCATTATTTCCGGTAGTGTATTTAACTCCTACTAATGTGTCAGTTTCATCCAAATTAATCGCTCTGATGCCGCCTTTGCGGGGATTACTAAACTCTTTTAATTCAGTTTTCTTTACCGTGCCTTGCTTAGTAGCCATGAATAAATATCCTTCAGTAAAGCTTCTTACCGGAACGATAGCAGTTATCTTTTCTCCCTGTTCCATCTCTAACACATTAGCGATGTGCTTGCCTTTAGCCTGCCGGCTTCCTTCGGGAATATTATATACTTTCAACCAATATAATTGACCTTTGTCGGTAAATATCAATAAATAATCATGAGTAGAAGCTACGTATACTTTTTCTACAAAGTCTTCTTCTTTCATCTCAGTAGCTTTCATCCCTTTTCCACCGCGCTTTTGGGTGCGGTAAGTGTCTAAAGGCAAGCGTTTGACATAACCAGAATTGGTCATGGTGACGATAACCCGTTCTTCTTCAATTAAAGTTTCCCAATCAATATATTCATCATCATTTCCATGCACGATTTTTGAACGTCTGGCATCGCCGTAATTTGTTATAATCTCTTTTAATTCTTCTTTGATGAGTTCAAGAACTTTTTGGGTTGAAGCGAGAATACTTTGATAATAAGTAATTCTCTCTAATAATGAGGTGTGCTCTTGTTTAATTTTCTCCTGCTCTAATGAAGCTAACTTTTGTAATCGTAATTCTAATATGGCTTTAGCCTGAATTTCAGTTAAAGATAAAGTATTTATCAAAAATTTCTGAGCATCTTCTACGGTGCGAGAATTTCTAATTCCAGGAATCACTTCATCTAATCGCGCTAAAGCAATTAACAATCCATTTAAAATATGTACTTTCTTCTCTGCTTCGTTTAAGTCGTACTGGGTTCTTCGGGTGATAACTTCCTGGCGATGCGCAATGTGGTGTTGTATGAATTCTTTTAATCCCATAACTTTTGGTTCGTTATTAACTAATGCCAGCAAAGCAATGCTGAAGGATACTCTTAGATTACTGTATTCATATAATTGATTGAGTATAAAGTTCGGGTCAACGTCTTTCTTAAGGTCAACTACAACTCTTATTCCCTCTCGGTCAGATTCATCGTTAATGTTACGGATTCCTACAATGCGTTTGTCTTTCACTAACTCTGCGATTTGTTCTATCATCTCCGCTTTGTTAACCATATATGGAATTTCAGTAATAATAATTTGGTCATCTTCAATTATTGCTACCGATTTGATGGTAACTTTTCCTTTGCCTTTGGCATAAGCGTAATGTAAAGAAGGTCCGCAGATAACCTCTGCTCCAGTTGGAAAGTCCGGTCCCGGAATGATTTGCATCAGTTCTTCTACGGAAATATCGGGATTTTCAATTGTAGCGATGGTGGCGTTACATACTTCTGTTACGTTATGAGGAGGAATGCTGGTAGCCATACCTACTGCAATTCCGGTTGAGCCGTTAATTAGAAGATTAGGCAGTTTGCTGGGCAGTACTACTGGTTCTTTTAGACTGCCATCAAAGTTGTCTCTGAAGTTTACGGTCTCTTTGTCGAGGTCTTTAAGGAGCTCTTCAGCGAGCTTGTTTAATTTTGCCTCAGTATATCTTTGGGCTGCCGGGCTGTCCCCGTCAACTGAGTTATGAACGAAAACTCCGGCAGCTAAAGCAAAGTTGTGAGTCTTATCTACTGTTAGGTCATAGACATCTTCTTTTTCATTGAGAAATTCGATACTTATAACTTTGTGATTGTATAATTTTGCTTGTTCTACCATCTCTGAAAAGTCTTTAAAATAATGCAATGCTGTATTTAATCGCGGTAAATAATTGTTATATCTTTCTTTTTCATAGATATCAGGAGTTATGTTTGTATGTTTAGTAATTAATGAATTAACATATCCCAAAATCTTACTTTTCATTACTTTTTCTTTGTAACTTGGATCTTTCCACTTATTATGAAGAGCTAATTTTGCTTTATCTGTTAATTTTTGCATGAATTTCGGATCTTCTTCCAAGCGTTTCTTGTTGCGAGCTTTAATCTTGCTAATAATATTTTCTCTAAAAGCACTATCTTCCCATTGTGCGCATGCTTTTTTACGATGTAATTCTCTTAGTTCGGGATCACTCCACATTTTTTTAGCTGCTTCACTAAAATGTGCTCGGGAGAATTTAGCACGATATTCCTCATTATTCCATAATTCTCTTGACAGTTTACTTCTTTTAGCTCTATAGGATTCATTTTCCCATAATCTCTTTGAACTTTCTGAAATATGTTTTCTATGATTCGGATTAGCCCACATTTTTTTTGATTCTTCTGAAGTAAATTTTTTAAGTGATGAATCATTCTGTTCCCATCGTTTTTTCATCTCTTCAGATTTAAGTGCGCTCATCTTCTTACGATAAGAATCATTCTCCCACAAATGCTTTAGTCTGTCGCTATGTTTCTTTCTTATTTCAGGATGTTCTTTGCAAAAATTTAAATTAACATTGCTAAGGAGAGAAGACATCTTTGCTTTGTATTCTTCATTAGACCAATTTTCTATGTTTCGTTTAGATAATCTCTCCGAAGCCTTCTTTCTGTTGTTAGTTATACTCCAAAATTTATTTCTTCCTTCAGCAATCTTTTTGCAATAGTCGGAATCTTTATGTAATTCGGAAGCATGTTTCGCATGTATTTCCCAATGTTCTTTCCAATTAATTCTACGAATATTATCTGGGTTGTTATTCATCCGATTAAAGTTAACGTGGTGGCGTATCCTTCCCGCACTTTTTTCATACATCCCGTGTTCTAAATTCCAGTTATCTGCAAGTGTGTGACAGCCCACCCATTGATTAGATTTTGGTTGGTGGACTAATTGATAGCCAACTAAAGCCGGTTTAAATCCATCTTCAGGAATAGATAACCTCAGATTTAGAGGGAAAAGAGAATCTCCTGTCTTTAACTGTTGCGCTTCTTTATAAGTTTCACCCATAAGCATGAAGCGATGATTCAAAGTACATCTTATTTCTGAGCCATTGTCTAAAGTTATCTTAACCAGCTCTTGTTTCTTCTTGGTTAAACGCGGTTTTTCAATTTCGGCGACTTCTATCTCTCCGTTAGAACTTATAGTGAAAGTGTAGTTCTTCTTACCTCGCTTGTGCTCTTTAATGAGTTCTAAGAAAGGCAAATCTCTGCCATCAGTTAATTTTACTTTAGTATCTCCAGTAAAACATCCAAAATTGCCTTGACTTTTGATTAAAGGATATCTTAATGAGAAATCTTGGGCCATTCTTACCAAAGAATCATATACAGCTAAATCGCCATGGGGATGATACTTACCTAAACATTCTCCTACGATTCTGGCACACTTCTTGAATGGCTTATTGTGAAACATTCCTAAGTCATGCATGGCAAATAGAATTCTTCGATGCACTGGTTTTAACCCGTCTCTGACGTCGGGCAGGGCTCTTCCCACGATGACCGACATAGCATAATTTACATATGCCGTCTTCATCTCTTCTTCGATTAGACGAGGAATAATCTTATCGGATACAGCTGTTTTTGGAGCAGTTTCTTCAGGCATTTTTTAGTTAGGAATAATTTGGGTTTATCGTCGATAAAGTGACAAGAATTTGAGACGTTTTAGGTTTATAAACCTGTCGGTAGGAATTGATGTTTTTTGGAGAAATGAGGAAAGAAAAATAAAATAAACCTACACCAATTTAATTCCATCATTCTTTATCTCTTTTACTAACTTATTCTTCCCCAAAAAGCTCTTTTCAGTAAAATAATGCACTTGAATCTTAACGTTGAACTGCTTCTCCAGCTTGTGCACAATTCTCGTCACTTCAATCTCCTGCACTAAATCTTTAGAGAAAACTACTGCAAAATCAATATCAGAATGAATTGAAGCCGTCCCTTTAGCATGAGATCCAAATAAAATGATTTTACTTACCCCTCTACAATTTTCATTAAGTCCGCGCACAAATTCCGACGATATTGTTCTAATATCATAAGACAAGTTTCTTAAATCAGTCTGTTCTTTTTTCCACAATTCTTGAAAAGCTCGAGCATATTCATTCATTTCATTAATATAATACTTTTCTTTTCTTTCATGTTTTTCTTTAGTAATCACTCCAACTGAAGCGAGTCTCTCTAACCCTCTGCTCAAAGGAGCATTCCCCAATTTTGTAAACTTAAATAAGTCCTTTCTACTCACCGGCTTTCGTGGCGTTTCAAACAGCAACTCTAAAATTCTCCATGTAGATTTATATCCTAATAATGGTTCAATTAGCATTTTAAATTCTCCAAGATAGAAAGATACGGCTTTACAATATTTTCAATAAACGATTTAGCTTCATTTAACTGGTCATCATGTTTTGGCAGCTCTCTTTCAGAGGAATAATAAGTATACCTTTTACGTTTATCTGCACTTTGCTTTAACATTAATGGCAACGTTTCTTCACTTCTTTGCTTTAAAATAGTAAAAGAAACAAACTCTTGACGCGCTTTATCCAAAAGTTCGATAATCTTTTTCTTTAGGTTCTCAGTTTTAACAAACTTTTCTAACACAATGAAGCAGTTAGTGTGCACACCGGTACTTTCCTCGCTTATCTTCAGGTTAAAATATTTGGCGAAGTACCATAAAGTTACATTGAGGACTGCATAATATCCTGCAATAACTGCATACTTTGAATTATTTATCTCCAAGAACTTCTGGGCACTTTCTAAGTCAAATTGATAGTTAAATTCATGGAAAGAAACGTATTTCTCTTTTTCTACCGTTTCTAGCTTCTTTATAATCTGCCGTTGCAGTAATTCTTCGTAAGTTACCATTTTTAGTATGTTTTCATACCAAAAATAGTATTCTCCTATTTAAACATTGTGTTTTTGTACTGAAAATAGTATGTAATTAAGTTATATCCTGGTCTTATTTTAAAACAGCAACCTACAAAAGTGATTTACAACTCTTCTCTTCCTTTCTTGAAATCCTGCATGGCTTTCTGAATCTCGCCCTTGCCTTCTCGTTCTCCTTGATCCAGCTCAACCAGCCGTTGCACTTCGTCCGCTTCTTTATTTACTGCTTCTGCTTCCTGCAGTACTGCGGGAGGAACTTGTTTGATGAAAGCTTGTTTAGCTTCTGCGCTAGGCAAGTCAAAATACTCAAAGAATTTTTTGGTTAATTTCAGTTTAAAAGTTCGTCCAAACTTCTCTTTCTCGATAAAACCCTGCTCTTCCAATGAGTGCATATGCTCATAAGCTCCGCTTCCACGTAACTTAACTACTTCTGATTGTACAATAGGATATCTCCATGCAATTACGGCTAAAGTACCCATCATCGCCGTATCCATCTCCGTGCTGGAAACGATACTGCTCACCAAAGGCACAAACTCATCTTTAACCGTCAATTTCCATCCATTTTCTTTTTTGATGATTTGTAATGAATGTTCTCTTTGAGCATAATCTTGCTGCAGCTGGGTAATAATCTTTTCTACTTCGGGCGCTTCTAGTACACATAAGCTGGCGATTCTTTCCGTAGTAATATCTCTACCTACGGCAAATAATACCGCTTCCACCTTCTTTTCATTAATTTCCATTCTCTTTTCCGTTTTCTTTAATAAGGAAATAAACACCTTCTTTTAAATCTACCTTCTTCTCATCGATGAGTTTGTCCAAGAAATCTTCTACTTTTTCCAACGGAACTCCAGTAAGTTTAGCTAATTGTTCTGAAGTCATTTGACCTCTGCTCCCTAATAATACTTGAATATAATTTCGCAGCAATAAGCTCATGTTTTTCATTATATGCTCATTTTCCAGCTTCAACTGCTTTGCTATCATATCAATATTGTGTATTTTTCCCTGCATCTCGCTTAAGAAAGTAGATGCTTCTACATCAGTAAAGTTTAACTGCTCTGGCCCGATAATTTCGATGATAGAAGGCATATACTCGAAGCAGAACGCCATGATATGGGGCAGATTATCTGTTTCTAATTCCATTTCTACAAACGTGGACCACAGTTCTACTCCTTCCTGCTGTCTGATTTCAGCATATTCTTCGCTTAGCACTTTATACTTAGAATCTTGTTTAAGTTTGACGATGTAATTATTGAAGGTGCTCTCTACATGCTCTTTGGGCTTTCCCAGCACTTCGATGATACTTCTAAAGGTTATTTTGCTCATGGAAGCAGTAAATAAGAGGGTATTTTTTAAGCCTTTCTCTCAAATGGCACAGTCCAAAAAGTGAGTGATAGCACCATTATCACCACTGCCCAGAAAAATCGAGAGTGATTTTCTGGGCTGAGATGCGATAGTTGCATCTC
>JAGVMW010000068.1 GCA_020053615.1 archaeon
GAAAACTTTCCGGTGCAGCATATTGTCTGTATACTTTTCGAGAAAGTTCTTCAGCTTCTTTACGGGTAATTATCTTATCGCCATCAACATCCGCTTCTTTATATGCTCTTTCTATGGCTTCAGGATGAGCTGCTTGCCAATATGTTCCTTCTGCACTAAAACCGTTTTCGCCATTAGGAATTACTTTAACTGTACCGGCATATACTCCCGCTACAATCCTTAAACTTACATCAGTCATACTTCCCATTACATATCCACTCATAGAAGCAGTAGCTCCGCCATAAGAAGTTTCTAATTCATGTAATCGGTCAAATCTTGAACTGACGGAATCGTATCGGGTAGTGCTTACGGAACTGGTTACAGGTGAATCTTGAGTTCTTGCAGATTGTCCGGTGGCGCATCCACTGGCTAACACTAAAGCTGCTAGCCCGCCCACTACCGTTCCTAAAAATCCTCTTCGAGTTATTTTTTGTATCATTTTTTTTACCTTTCTTTTTTTATTCGCAGTCAAGCTTTTTCTCTCTGCAATATTTCATTAGTGGATCTTCTCTCTGCTCCAACCTTTCTCTCCTTTTACTCAAGTAGGTCTTGAAATCACCACTTAATATCTCATCGCTTTCTTCCAGTGTTTCTCTCATTTCCCGAACTATTTTCTCCAGATGGTCCTCTTCTACTACTTCTACTCCCGCTCTGGGTGCTCGCATATAACTCTCTTCCCCCCTCAAAGCTCGTCCGGCTGTTCCAGTACTGGCGCAGCCTCCTGTGGCATAGGCTATAGCCAAAGCTGCTAATCCACCTACCACCGTTCCTAAAAATCCTCTTCGGCTAATCTTTTCCATTTTTATTTCACCTCTTTGTTTGTTTAACTGATTATCCTCTTTAAAGAGGGCGGTAGTTTATAAATGTTTCGGTGTTTTATCACTTCAAAGTAAGAAAGGGCACCCTTACTCCATACACACTTTGCGGTATTTGTATTTTCCCTCGCCATCATGCACCAGCAAGTCTAAAATCCCAGACCAATCTTTTAGTTGTTTCTCGCTATATCCTTCTACAACGGTTCCGGTCTCATTTAGGGTTAAGCGACGTGGCGAATCCCTAATATCATACATGGCCAGTACTGAACTTCCCACAGTTAGCCGCATCTTTTTCTTAAGGTCACCGGCTTTAAAGCATGGAACATCGAATAGATCCATAGTTGCTGATACCGGTCCACCATGGTGAGTGGCATCAGTATATATCGCAATGTAAGGAACTCCTCGCTGTGATGCATATAAAGCTAAACTGTATCCCAAAGGAGCAACTTCACTAGTGCTGAACCCATGCGTAAAGTGCACTCCTTCTTTCCCTTTACTTTCTCCTACAGGAAACATCATGTCGATTAGAACTACATCATATGGCACTTCACCAGCTTTACCTTGTTCCACAAGATGTGTAGGGAATCCACCGAGGTATGCTATGGCTTCGGAAAGGTCTTTAGCTACGTCTACAGTATGGCCTTCTTGAACTAACTCTTCAATACTTCTGCGATGTTCGGGCTTATCTTCCACAATTAATATCTTTAACTTTCGTGTTTCCATTTTTTATTTACCTCCTAAATCGTTACGGGTTTAGATGGTTCTGTACCAACACTGGATACATAGGTCACACTTTTAGCTCCAAGGGTATACTTTAATCGCATCATCAACATTGCTAAAGTGTCGGTGCAAGTGCTAGTCCAAGGCTCCTCTAAGTCTAATGCCTTTTCTGAAAGCCTGTCTGCAGCTTTTAGTTGTTCGAGTTCAGTAAGTGCTTCCCCGACATCACTTCCAGGACCGCTAGAGTCTAGCAAGATTACTTTTTTTCCGCTGACTGCTGAAGCTTCTTTTGCCAAATACTTTTCTAAACCCGATGCCCTACATCCAAAACAATCACTGGTGTATAAGGCAATGTAAACTTTATCCCCTTCTCCTAGGATATAGGTCCCTCTTTCGGCTTCTTTTCTAAGTTCAGCTAATTTTTTTTCTAAATCTTGGATAGTAGCTCCACCGCTCCCAAAATACGCTTTTGGTTCCGCAGGGCTTCCTACCCGTTTTCCTTCAGCAATAACTCTTTCATACAATCCTTTTAGTTCTTCAATTTTCGTTTCAATCATTTTTCATCCCTCCATTTTTTGTTTTGTTTTTATCTCATTTACCAATTATGTTATTTGGTAGTGGTAACATATATTTAAATACTTCCTACTACTTACGGTTGTAGTAATATGGAAAATGCTCAACTGCTGGAATTAGCAGGATTATCTGAAAAAGAAGCTTTAATTTACTTGGATTTGCTGCAAAACGGAGCCAGCCAAACTGGAAAACTGTGCGAGAGAACTAAAATACCCAGTTCGCACATTTATTCTTTCCTCAATCACCTGCTAGAGAAAGGAATTATCAGTTACAAGTTAGTCAATAACCGCAAAGTGTTCTTGGCTTCTACACCCGATGCTTTAGCCAACTTATTTGACGAAAAAGAGAAACAGCTCAAAACCGAGAAAAGCAAGCTGTTTGAGTTCATTACTCAACTAAAGAAAGTTCCTGCAGAAACTCCCCGGCTTAATGATTTCAAGTACTTCCATGGGATTAGGGGAATAAAATCTTTGTACACAGAAATCATGAATTATTGGCATCCAGGAGATGAATATTGTGTTGCTTCTGCTCCGTTAGAATCATTCCGCAAGCTGGAAGGGTTCTTTGTAGAAGTGGTGCATAAGAAAAGAATACAAGATAAGGTTGGATTGAAGATTATCGTCAATAATAACAGCGAAAAATTTGGCGGAATCAGAAAACAAATGCCATTGACGGAAGTGCGATATTTGGGTATTGATACCAAAACCGAATACGGCGTATTGAAAGATTACTTTTTCATGATAACTTATGCTGCTGAACCGTATGGATTACTTATTAAAGATGCTAATTTTGCCGGGACGTACAAAACTTTCTTTGGGATATTGTGGGAGCTGGCGAGGAAGTGAAAGCAGAGTAAAAGAGAATTGGTTTACTTGACTTTTTTCGTCCTTTTTCTTTCCTCTTTCTTTTGTTTAATCGTCTTCATGATTTCATCTATCACTTTAGTGTAAGTGCCTAGCAAATCATAAATCTTTAAGTCTACTTTAATTTTGGCCATAGCTACTCTTGGATATGCATCCCTAACTAAATGATATTGGTCAGCAGATCTCCAGAAGGCAGCACAATCATAGTCATCACTTTTTCTGGAAACATACAACAACAAGTCTGGTTTGCAGTCCCGGCGAGTGGTATGACTTGGCACTTCGCATTCATCAAAGGGGCTAAACTTCATCTCGGTACTTTCGATACAATCAGAGGCTGGGCTGACGATAAATTCTAAATCTCCCATTACACTCTTAGTTACCAATCTTTTATCTTCGCGTGTTTTCTTGGTGTAATGCTCAAGCGTGGTCAATATAGCTCGAGCATCTCCTTCCTCTGAAGTAAATATCCTCACAAGGTAAGGTCTTTCTGTACTTTTTGTTATTTTTTCATCCCTCCATTTTTTGTTTTGTTTCCAATTTATCTTCACTTTCTTGCATCGGCATAGCCATTCTATACTTCTCCAAAAACTCGCCGTATGCAACTTTAGCTATCGCACTTTCTTTCTCACCTAAATATATGGATATCTTTCCACCTTCGTCTTCTATTCGTTTTCTGGTGTAAGTTAGAAGTTCTTTCACTTTCTCGCGATATGTGTCAATACATCCCTCTTCAACAAAACCATAACCACAATGAAAAATTCCAATTGGACGTACTTCTACTAATCCTTTTTCCCAATCTCTTCCAACCGGCTTAATTACTCCCGCTTCAACAAAATCCCTCAGCCTTCCGGTAGCTAATTCATACGCCATCTCTACGGTTTGTTGTAAGCTCCGATATCTTTTATCTTCTGAAGCTTCTTCTGATTGTCTGAACTTATTAGCCATATCCATACATGCACTGTAAGAACATTTTCCTTTCTCCCACTCGTCCCTTATGAAGCTAAATCCTTGTCCCATGCTCCTTCCAATAATTGGAAAATCCGGCTTTTTAATTAATAATTCATAACACAAGCTAGAACCACCTAATCCATGTACTCCATCATCAGAAATTAACAGGTCTATACCACTACTTTCTGCATCTAACATTCTCTTTGCTACATCTCCACTAGGAGTAAGAGTAACTAACAATCCTCTTTCCGCAAGGGCTCGGTAGAGTGGTATGGCCATCCGAGATTCGTCTTCTAAAAACAACACCTGCCTTTCTCCAAAAATAGCCTCCTCTAATCCTCTGTCTTCTTTTGTTCTCTGTTGTGCAAGTTCAACTTCGGTTTCTAAAGTTTTTTCTTCCATTTTTTCATCCCTCCATTTTTTTGTTTTGGTTTTTACTTCCTCACTTTATCAATAATGTATTCTATACCACCCGTTATACCTCTCGCAACTGTTCCACCTACTGCCATACCCACTCCCCCACTTAACATCGTAATGAATGGTAGTGATAACATGGCTGTCATCCAAACTAGCCCACCAGCCAAACATTCATTACTGCTAAAACTACAACTCATCTGAGGGTCGTAGTAACTAGCAATTGTCTTCAGACCATACGCATAACCTACACTCCCCGCTACAAGACCTGTTAGCCCTCCAATCCCTGTCCCAAATTCTCCCCAGTACCCCATTTTTTCATCCCCCCCATTTTTTATTTTGTTTTTAATTTGTTTGTTATGTCCTAGTGATAACATAGCTACTATTTAAACGCTTGTAGTAATAATTATTACGAAAAACTACTAAAAGCCACTTCAGCCTCACTCCTTCCCAAAATAAAGAAAATTGTGCACCACAATGCAAAGATTTATAAAGAAATGTGCAATATCTTACTTTAAATGCAAGCAATAAGAGATGCTCTTCTTCTGCAAAAGAGGGAGCTGGAAACAAGGCTGAAAGAGGATTATGTAGAAAGGCAAGGGGACTTAAAATTAAGCCAGCCCATCATCAAAGTAATCATCGGGCCGAGAAGAGCAGGTAAATCTTTTTTTGCTCTCCACTTTTTAAGGAAAACTGGTAATTTTGGCTACGTTAATTTTGATGACGAAAAGCTGACCGCTATAACCAATTACGATGAAATCATCACTTCTTTAAACTCGCTGTATGACAACCCAAAAGAAATTCTTTTCGATGAGATTCAGAACTTGGAAAAATGGGAAATATTTGTAAATCGGCTACAAAGACAGGGCTTTAACTTGGTTCTTACTGGAAGCAATTCTCATCTCTTAAGCAAAGAGTTAGCTACGCATCTAACCG
Source organism: archaeon (assembly GCA_020053615.1). Taxonomy (GTDB): domain Archaea; phylum Nanobdellota; class Nanobdellia; order Woesearchaeales; family GW2011-AR9; genus JACRPH01. The sequence continues at coordinate 5,309 of JAGVMW010000068.1, forward strand.
GAAGGCATCTTTTGGTATTAATTTTGCCTTTCTCATTTAAAGAATACCTGCGTTTGGATAAAAGAGAGCATACCTCTACAGAGATCAGAGAAAAGTTATCTCGGTACTTAATCGAAGGGGGATATCCAGAGCCATTAGTTAAGAATCTGGATAGGCATGAATATATCTCCACCCTCTTTAATGCCATAGTCTACAAAGACATTGTTAAAAGATACAAAATAAGGAATCCTTCTGAAATAGAGAACCTTGCATTCTATCTTATATCTAATGTTGCTCAAGAATACTCTTATCGCTCTCTAACGAAGAATTGCGGGGTAAAAAGCTCCCATACTACTGAAAAATATTTGGGCTATCTGGAAGAAGCATTTATTTTCTTCACCATTAATAGATTTGATTATAAAGTCAAAGAACAATTGTCCTCTAATAAGAAAGTGTATTGCATGGACAATGGTTTCATACAAGCTAAAGCCTTTAAAGTCAGCCCGGACTGGGGAAAACTTTACGAGAACTTAGTGGCCATAAAGCTGAAGAAAGAAGAATTGCAGAACCATTTTCAGGTTTATTATTGGAAAAACCAACAGCAAGAAGAGGTTGATTTTGTGGTAAAAGAAGGCACGAAGATTAGGCAATTGATTCAGGTTTGCTTTAGCTTTAAAAAATTAGAAACCCAGAATAGGGAAATCCGAGCTTTAGTTAAAGCCAGCCAGGAATTAAAATGCGCTAATGCAATAGTAATTACTGAGAACTTGGAAAGAGAAGAAGAGGTAGAATGGTTTGGGGATAAAGTTAATATAAAGTTCATTCCGTTGTGGAAATGGCTGCTTGAAGAGGTTTAAGCATGGAAATTAAAGAGATATTACTGGGTTTAGGAATGACCAATAACGAAGTCGAAGTATATCTCACTCTATTAAAGTCAGGCTCCATCTCTGTAAACGATATCGGAGAGAAATCCGGTCTGCACCGTCAAGTGTGCTATGATGCTTTAGAGCGGTTGCTGGAAAAAGGCTTCGTTTCTTATGTAATTCAAAACAGCAAGAAATATTTCCAAACTCTAAATCCACAGAGATTATTAGACCATCTTGAACAGAAGAAAGAAGCAGTACAGCAGATTCTTCCCGAATTAATAAAATTTTCTTCTCTCCCTAAAGAAGAAACCGCTATAGAAGTTATCAAAGGGAAAAACGTTATCAGAACCATACTCCAAGACGTAATTAAC
>JAGVMW010000131.1 GCA_020053615.1 archaeon
AAACCTGAACCAAGATTTGCTGTATACTTTAATCAGAATGATTTATAGCGAACCGGGGATTCATATCGATTATGACACTTGGTCCATGAAGTTAGGGGTTAGTAAGAAAACTTTAACTCAACATATATTTTACTTGGAGTTTTCTTATCTATTAAGGAAAATTAAAAATTTTTGAGTGAGTATATTTGCAACCTCGCGAAAGCTTCAACGAGCTTATCCATACTGGTGGGCATTAGCTTATAGTTACGGAGCAGGAGAGGACAAGCTGATGGAAAACATAGTTGCGAGTGTAGCTGATGCTGAATATTACTGGAGGAAAAATGAAAAAGAAATTGACTTTTTGCTTGTTAAAGAAAGGAAAATCACCCCAATAGAAGTAAAAAATAAAGAAGAACTTTCTAAAGACGATTTAAGACATTTAAAATATTTCCTGCCAAAATATAAAATTAAAGAGGGGCATATAATTTACAGAGGAGAAGAGAGTAAGATTGATAGTGATAATTATATAATAAAGCTCATCCCACTTTGGAAATGGCTGCTAACGATGGAGCAATGAGACAGAAATAATATTACCCCAACTTATCCAATACTTCGTGCGCATTACTGGTGCTTAAGTAATCCATTATCTCTTTATTCTCTTTTCTCAACAAGAACTGCATTCTTAATGCGTTTCGTTCTTCATTAGAAACTCGGGCGAATTTATCGGTATGAATTAATCCATAAGGATAACCTAAAAATATAGCATCATGGCTGTTGGCAGCAAGAAGTGGCAGAACTTCTTTGTTTCCATCAAATCTAAACACGTGCTTAGCTTTCTCGTGCAGTTTTACAAAGTAAGTTTTTCCATCTACAAAATAACTCCAGCAACTATTTGGATTAATCTTATTGAGCAAAACTACCGGTGAATTGCCGCTTACGGTGAATAATGAAGAGGTTTTGGCTAGAGCAGAGACGTTCGCGTTTAATTTTGAGGTAAATTTATTCTCGTTTTTGTAAGTTGCATCTAAGTTTCCATCGAGAATAATGAAATCTACTTTCTCCTGAAGTTTAACTGCTAAAGACAATTCGGAAAATCTTCTGGCAATATTGGTAACTTTACTTATCGCAGCTCGTTCTACCCCGCTTTTTATGGTAGCGTCGTTGGAAGAGATGAGTAAATCATCTTCCTCAATCAATTTTTCTCCAAGAATCGGAAATATTTTGCTTTCATAGAATAATTCTTCTGCTTTACTCCCATTTAAGTCATTACTGTTCCATTTAGCAGTAGTCAGCAGATAAAATTCGTGTTTGAATGATTCTTTTTTCTGGTTGTTTTGGAATACTTGGGCGAAGATACGGATAAAGCTGAGGCAGAAATTTCCGGCAGAGATAATTTCAGCTTGTCCGCCGTCGATGAAGGCGATGGTTTTGAAAGTGGAGGGGGTGTTAATAGGAATGAAGTTTGTTTTATCGATTTGTATTAATTTATTATTGAAGAGCAGCTTATCTTCTGAGGGAAAACTTAATATTTTTTCTTTTATGGCTAGAGAGATTTGAGTTATCATTCATCCCCACTTCTCACAATAAAATTTATATCCGCAAAATCGGCAAGGCTTATCATCTGTGCTGGGCTTGAATTCATGCCCATAATCATTCCTTCCTTCTCCCTACTTTTACCATCCACGTTTGGCTGGTTTTTATCTGAGTCAGCACATCTGTATCCACTTCTCTTTTTAGGATTTTAGATAAAAATCTAGAATAATTTATAGTAAAAACATCGTATCCTTTTATCCGAAGTAACTTTTCAAACTCTTCCGTCTTAGGATATTCAATCTTATCCATGGTTCTAACTGAAACTTTATGTTCTGTGCCCCAAACTACCGAAACATCTTTCTGCTGGGAAAATTTAATCAGTTTCTCTCTGATTATCTCTTTCTGAGCAGCAGCTTCTTTTTCCTGCTTATCCAACGTAGCAAATTCTTCTACCAGCTTTACTCCGTCATTAAGGTTAAATTTTTCTTCAGGCAATTGTTCTACTTCAAATTTATGTTTAAACGCCGGACAAAGATGCTGAAATTTGCACCAGCTACATAAATTGCTTACTTCAATAGGAAACTCTTTACATTTTTCCACTTCATTAATCAAAGCTTCCGTTTCTACTTGCAACTTAAGCAACTGCTCATCTGAACGTTCAGAAATCATTTCTTTATCAAAAGCTAAGAAATACCACACCAGCTTAACTGATTTAGCATCAGGATATTTTTGCTTAACCCATAAAGAATACATGGCTAACTGCCTGTCTTCATCTAACTCTTCCTGTGCTTTAAGCTGATTATTGGTCTTGTAATCACAGATATAGTAATTTCCTTCTTTATCACAGCAGAAGCGGTCTATACGCACATGGTAACTTCTGTCTTTACTTAATTCAAATAATTCCTGTGTTTCTAATCCGATGACCGTAAACTGATTAAACGGCTTATAATGCTCATAATAATCGGAGATGAACTTCTGCCCCATTTCTTTGTAATTTTCCGCAGAATATTCTTCTTTGGCTATGATTATCTTATCATCCCAATCTTTCTGCCAGTTTTCCAGATAGAATTTAATCAATTCTTCTTTGGAATTAAGCTTTTGGTATTTTATGTCTTTATACAATTTTTCTAAAGTTTCATGAACTTTCTTCCCCATAAAAGTTTCTACGGTATCAGGAACATCTACTTTTACTTTATCGATATACTGCAATTTGTACTTAAACTTACATTGCTGAAACGTTCCTAGCTTGGAGTGGGAGTAAGTGGTCATCTCTTCACTTCCCAATGTCCGCCTTTATCTGGACCAACTCTTTTTATTATACCTAACTCTTGTAATTTAGATAGGTTTTTCTCAATATTTCTGTTATTTATTCCTATCACTTTGGATAATTCTTCGGCAGTAATGTGATTTTTTTCTTTTATTTTTTTAAATATCTTCCTGCCCTCTGATATAGAAAATTCTAAGATATCGTCTCGTGACATCTTGGGAGATTGCGCCCCATTCCGCAGATAAAACCCTTGTGAGCAGGAATAAGGCTTATTCTTATTTTCTATCAGTTCTATAATTAAAATATTTTTATACACTTCCAACTTTATTGAAACAGAGGGATCACAATTATGAGCAATATCTAAAACTTGGGCTTTTAGTTCATTAGTAATATTAATTCCTCTAACCTCTCCCTTATCAGTTACTCCCAAAAATATTCTTCCTCCTGAAGCATTAGCAAATGCAACCATTTCTTTAGCCAGCGATTTATCTAGATTCTCTTTAAACTCTATGAACTGTCCTTCTCCTTCTTTTAAGATGAAATTGAACTCTTCTTGTTTCATTCACAACCTCGCTATCTTCCCCGCATCAGTTAACTTCTGCTATTCTATCAAGCCCATTTCTCTTAATAAAACAAATATCTTTTTAAAGATTTAGATGATTTGATAGAACATGCGTTTTCTAGCGTCTAATTGTCAAAATACCGTTTCCATAGAAAAGCTTATAAATAACATCAATTAGTAAGTATAATACTAAACCATGTTAACAGGCATATCAAAGAAAGAACTGGAACTTATCTCTAAATTAGAGTTTGCTAGAAAATATTTCTTTACCTCCGCAGATGTAGATTTAATCTCCAAGAATAAAACTCAACGTTACAACCTCACCAAAAACCTGCTAAAGAAGAAAAGAATAGTAAAACTTAACCGGTATAAATATTATTTGGTGCCGATAAAAGCGCGTACTGGCTTGTGGACTGAAGATTCTTTAATTATCGCTGATGAAATGTTTGATGGGAAAGATTATCTAATTGGGGGATGGGCAGCAGCCAATTACTACCATCTAACAGAACAGATTCCTATGCAAACAGATATCTATACCACTAAAAGACAAGGAAAAATAGTCTTGTTTAATCATCGTTATGTCTTTCACCGTACGACTAAAGAAAAAACGAAGCGAGCGGTGAGCAAAACAATTGCAGGGCATACATTTAAAATAATTCCTAAGATTGAGGCTAAAAGATGGATGAAATTAAGATAATAAGCGAAGAAAAATTAACTGAAATTGCTGCACAAGTTGGTTTTGATCCTAGATTAATAACCAAAGATTATTACATCACAATTATTCTTTATCTCATTAAAGATGTGAAAGGAATTTATTTTAAAGGCGGAACTGCTCTGCAGAAAATACTCTTAAACCATTCTAGATTAAGTGAAGATATTGATTTTACTGTAACCAGAGACGTAACTCAAGTTAGAAATGAAACAATTACCACATTGAAACAAAGCAAATTATTCCCTAAAATTACTTTAGATAGAAATCATGAACATTTTGTTAGGATTATTGTTTATTATGACTCTGATAATGTAATTTTCGTTGACCTTAATCAGAAAGCCAAGCTATTGCTGCCTCCAGAGATGAAAACAATAACTCATTTCTATCCAGAAAATATTCCGCAGTTTACTTTTCCAACTTTAGTCTCTGAAGAGCTGATAGCTGAAAAAGTAAGAGTAGCTATTCAACGCAACAAGCCGCGAGACCATTTTGACATCTACAAAATCATTAAAGCGGGTTTGCCAATAAATTTAGAATTAGTGAAGAAAAAGTGTGAAGAAGGAGAAGTTGAATTTGACTTATCTAAAATGTTTAATCGAGCCCAAAAACTAAATCGTAGATGGGATGAAGATTTACTTCCATTAATTAAAGAAGAGGTTTCGTTTGCAGAAGTAATGAAGAAGTTAGCTGAATATTTCCAATTAAAGAAAGTCAAAGAAGCTAAAAGACAATCGGGAATTAAGTCCTACTACAAATACCTCGAACACACCGCCGATGTACTGTTTGTAGCCGAAGCTCCTACATTACCTGAACTGTTCAATCAATGCGCCTTAGCCGTAGAACAATCTATGGTAGAAGTGAAGAAAGTAGCTCCGAAGAAGAAAGCAGTAATAAAACTGGAGAATAAAAACATAGATTATCTATTATTTGATTTCTTGAATGAGCTACTTATTTACAAAGATTCGGAACAGTTAATGTTCAGCAAGTTTGAAGTGAAGATTGAAGAGAAGAAAGGAATATACTACTTAAACTGTTTAGCATACGGAGAAAAGTTAAATGTGAAGAGGCACGAAGCTAAAGTTGACATTAAAGCGATAACCATGCATATGTTTGAAGTTAAGGAAACGAAGCAAAGTTGGAAAGCAAAGGTATTGGTGGATATTTAACAGAGTTGATGAAAAATGACATTGAAACTCACCGTAAAAACCGCCGTGGACACCAGCGCATTGGAAAAATGGTGCGCAGAGCTTCCAGAATGCTCCGATTTTCTGAACAATTTCTTTTGCAGCTGCCGTTCGTATGATTACGATACTAATTTGGAAAATTATCTAAAAGATATCGACCTGCAGAGAAAAATTGACCCTAATTGGAACAATTATTGCCGAGGGTTAGTGTATGCGTTTAAAGAGATAGCTTATCGAGGAGAAGAGCTGAATTGAATATTTTACTTGTATTTGTTTAGCATTAAATTCGACAGCGACCTCATAATGTGAGTGCGCTCACACTTCAAAATTCTCGACGTGATAATCACAGAGCGACATCTCCGTAGGAGCCACCCCTCTGTCGCTCTCGTTGAGACTATCGAAAGAATTTTGACCTGATGATGCTAAACAAATATATAATACCTACTTCTTCCCTAATTCCACCATCACACTCTTAGACATAAACTCATACTTCACTTCTTCGTATGCAAACAGCACTTCATAATTCTTTATCACTTCTGCAAACTGCGTCTTCATCTTATTGATGGTGTCATGAAACTCGTCCAAATTATGGCTTATTACATAAATTAGATAATCATAATAGCCAAACGTCTTGGCGCACCATAAAACGGATTGCTCTGCTTTCAGGAAGTTCTCAAACTGCTTTGTTTTAACCAAGTCTTGATTTAAGTTTACCAGCACTGCATTTATAGAGAATCCTAACGCAGAATAATTTACTGCCGGGCGGTATTCGACAATCAATCCGCTTTCTTCCAATTGCTTTAGTCGATATTTTATGGCATCTTTGGACAATTTCAATTCTTCTGCTAGTGATACATTAGTCTTGGTAGCATCTTTAGATAACGAGTACAGCAGTTTTAAATCGGTAGCATCAAAAGAAACGGATTTTTCTTTTTCTTTTGTCTTTTGAAAATTAACTTTATCAGGTATTTTCTTAATATACTTGTCCGGCAATACTCGAGCGGAGATGGTCTCCAGCAATACTAAGAACTGATCTTTACGGATGTGAATTTGGTCTGCTAACTGTGCATATTTCTTCAGAAAATCTTCTTCGTCTTTAGCTAGAATAGAAATCTCCATGTTGTACCTGCCGCTGTATAATACCAATGCATTGACATAATCCGCTTTTAACGCCCGAGCAAGCAATTCTTTCTCTTCGACAGGGGTATGCGCATCTGCAAATATATGATAAGATTTGTATCCTAATTTACGAATATTAACTACTGTCCTATATCCTGTAATTAACTGCTGGTCAGACATCTGTTTTATACGATATTCTACTATCTGCCGGGATAAGTGGCATTTTTCCGCGATTTTAGTTAAAGGCTGTCGAGCATTATTTCTTATTTCAGAAAGAATTTTCCAGTCATTAGCGTCTAATTTCAATTGATGCGGTACGGGGGTTAATACTCTCATGCAGGTAATAAATCGCAGGAACTATATAATTCTTCCGCTTTTTTACTAAAAAATGGCTGAGGGGTATTAAATACTACATACACTATGTTAAAACTATTATTTGTTTAGCATTAAACTCGACCCCGGTCTCCTAATGTGAGTGCGCTCACACTTCGAAATCTTTGATGCAAAATCGCAGATGCTGCGTCCCCGAATGGGGCTTCCCCCCGCGACGCACTCGCTGTGTTTAACTGTTAAGATTTCGACTTTATGATGCTAAACAAATATGAATATGTTCCTAACGAAACGGAGGAAAAGACCAGGAAAAGACCATGAGAATAACATTGTTTGGCACCAGAGGATCAAGACCGGTATCCGGGCCGCAATATAATTGTTATGGCGGGGATACTACTTGCGCAGCCGTATTCGCTAATAGCCAGAAAACATTTATTTTAGATGCCGGAACGGGAATCTGCGGATTGAACCAGATTGGAGATAAAGAATTGTATTTGTTATTAACGCACTTGCATTGGGATCATATTCAAGGACTGCCATTTTTTGAGCCTGCATACAATGAAGATAAGCATATTTGTATTTACGGAAAAGCTAACGGAAAAAGCGTCAGAGGAGCATTAGAAAATCAGCATGAACAATTTAATTTTCCCGTGCCATTTACAGCATTGAAAGGGATTAAAGATGTATTAGAATTTCATCCCGGAGAGGAGATTTATGACGACGGAGAGTTAAGCATAGATACGTTGCTGCAAAATCATCCGTCAGGAGGAAGTGTAGCTTACCGCTTTCGGGAACGGCTGGCTGATGGGGATTGTGCTACGTTTGTATTTTCCACAGATTATGAACTGGAAGGGAATTGGCTGGATGATAGAGTAGCAGAATTTTGGGACGGAGCAGATTTAGTGGTAGCAGATATGCACTACGAACCGCAGGATTCTGAACGTGAAGAGAATAAGTACAAATCAGGATGGGGACATAGCGATTATAAGAGTGGAATTAGATTGGCTACAGTTGCTGAAGTAAAGATATTAGTAGGCACGCACTTTAATCCATTATCCACGGATAAATATCTAACGGAGCTGGAATCAAGAATGGAAAAAGAAGCAGGAAGAGTAGCAGAACAATTGGGAAAAGCTAAAGTGGAGACGGGATTAGCACAGCCATCTCAGACGCATATTCTTCCTTCGCAGACGTATGTAATTTGAAAAAGGTATTTGTTTAGCTCGGCGCGGTCAATTTGCTTGCTGAGCTAAACAAATACGAAAAAATAGAATGAAAATAGAAAACAAAAATAAAATTATTTCTTAACTTTCTTTTTCTTCTTAGCTCCACATCCACTGCATGCCATAGTAATCACCTCGTTTTAGTTTTGAAAGAACTAAAGTGAGCTGGTTTATATGTTTTTCTTTGAGCAGTAACACTTGTAAAAAGAGTGGCTCCTGAATCTTATGTTTCTTAATAAGAAGAGATATTATGGTGGGAGATTGCTTCTGAATACAGTGAGATAAAAAGACTAAAATTATCTATATCTCAACCCTAAAGAACAAAACCACTAAAAAGTAGTAAACTTTAAATATATGCCTGCAAATTAACACTAAACCCTATGACTAATAAACCCGTTAGCGTTATAAAAGAATTATTAGGAGACAGAAAATATCATACTTTAATAGATAAAATCCTGTTAAAGCGCCTTTTATCAGAATTATATGAACGCGGGCAGCGTTATGAGGATGTTCGAGATAAAATACAAAGAGAAGAATTTACTTTGGAAGAAGAGGTAGATTGTGTAAAAGATGATTTCAGGGCTGGCCGACTTAAGCTAGTTATTCCCGAATCTAATTTCGAGATGACCAGCTTTTACCGCATAGCTTTTGGTAATGAAAAATCAAGTGAAATAGCTCGAGATTATGAAATCAGCAATTTTCTACAGGACAGAGAAGTAAAAACCCCTTCAGTAGTATACAAAGCAGAAGGGTTTACAGCTACTGAATTTATCCGAGGAGAAAGTTTCTTAAAAGTGTTATTAGGTGAGGATACTAACAAAGCCAAAAGAGTAGCTAAAGTACAAGAAGAAATGCTGGATCAAATAGCAAAATATCATGTTATACCTATTGACCAAAAAATAAAAAATATGTTTGACAATGGTAAATTACAAAAATATTCGCTGAGTAAGTTTGTGAAAGCCATTTCCGCTGACCAGAAAAGACCGATTTATGGAACAGATGCTGTGCTTAACCGCTGGAAAGAGTCTATTGATGATTACTTGACCGCTACCGGCACAGGAATACTTCACAATGACTTACATAGTGAAAACATCATTGTTAATTATAATCATCCTTCAATTATAGATTGGGGGGATACAACCATTGGACCAGTGCATTATGATGTATGCCGCCTACTGCTGACCAGCGGATTTTTTAATGAAACGCATAAAGATGAGATAGATGTCCTGGTTGCAAGATGCAGCAGCAAATCTGACGGAAAACAGATTCAACCACAAAACAGTTCTCAGCAAAAAATCGAAGCTATTTTTGACCGCCATTTCGCTGCAGCCGCCCCCTGTTTGGAAAGAAAATTGTCTCCGAAATCTCCAAAAGCAGAATGGAACTCCGAACGCTTTTATCATGCATTTAATCGTGCTCATGCTTCTACTCGACTAAGGTTAGCTGGGTCAACTTACAAATTTATCCAAGACCTGAAGAAGAATAATGCGCTTGACCGGTTGTTAACTACGGAAGAAAAAGAGCTATTGGAGAATCTACCTTCCTATCATTTTACCTGGTGCCTAAAAGCATTAGAGAAAGAAGGGCTACATGATGTGGCAAGTGACTTAGAATCACTCACCGCAGGAACAGGGATGCACCGCAAATTCGAATGCGGAGTTGTTGAAAAGGAAACTAAAGAGACCGAGGAAGCTAATAGTGATAGCACTTTAAAGAATTATTCCATGGAAGAGTTCATCCAAAAGTATAATCCAGATGTTAAATCGTGGGCAACACTACAAAGGATTAAAGACAAGGAGGGATTAGTAGAGAAAGAGAAAACTACTCAGGAAAATGACGTTAAGAAGATGGCCAGGAAGCGAAAATTAAAATTCTTATCTCGTATTGCTGCCGGAGCCGCAGTATTGATTGGAACAGCATTAGGAGCATATACAAAGTATGTGCAGCCAGAACAAGAAAGAATTGGTAAAGAAGTGGAAATTGTAAGCCATCTTGCCGAAAACTGGCCGCAGGACTTTTCTGATAAGGTAATGCTCACTTATGAATCTCCACATCCAAAGTATAAATATCAAACCAATCATAGCATAAAAATAGTCCCTGCTGTGGCTAATTTTTTATATGTCCCTTCTACAGATTTCAGTGAGAAAGTCAATGCACAGTTTAAGCAGTTTAATGATACTCACCCAGACATTCCGGTTTTATTTGATGTTAAAGCATGTTTAAACGATGGAGAATCCATTTCTTTGTGCTATCCGCACCAGCTTTCATCAGAGGAGCAGTTAAACCAGAAGAGAGAAGAACTGAAAGAAAGCAGAGCCTCATGTTTAGGAGATTATATCACTGTTCCTTGGGAATTCCGTCTGGGAAAAAGATTGGTTGCACGATTTGATTATTATAAAGGCAAGAGCATATCAGAGACGATAGAAAGCTTGGAATATCTCTATTTCCGTCTTCCGGGGATTATTCGTGCGTTAGAAAGAGTTTCAGGGAACAAATTTAATGAATTGTTAGATGAAACGGCAAAGAGTGCTGGTTATACCGGAGATGATGCTCGCTTTAAAGCGCATCTATTTGCCAGCAGCCTTGCCCACAAGATTAAACCTTCAGGAAATATTGCAGGAACTTATGTGGGTGTATTTTGCTCTGATGATGCGGTGCTCCTGCATGCTCAAAACTCAACCGAGAAGATGTTTGCTGAATCTAATCTACCCTGCACCGAAGATGCACGCAATGCTTACTTCACTTTTCTGCGTATGAATGGATTGGATTTAGGAACAAGTGCTGAACTGAAACAGAAAGTAGAAGATGAATATAAATTGATACTTGCCATAAATGAAAACTTTCCTAAAGTTAAAATTTATCCCGGTGAAGTGGGAGATACTTTATTCGAATTGACAAAATTAGGATATGGTATTTCTAGTGATACTCTCCAGCTTAGGTTAGCAGTATTGAATAGCATAGCCGAACCGGCTAAAAAACATACCGATAAACTACGCCAAGGCAAAGAAGTTGACTCAGCTTGTGATTCGTTAGCGGTTATTAATGCACCAGAAGAGACACTAAACTGCGAATATTTCTGGTCTTTAACTCTAGACAAACTAATCAAAACCGAAAAATCAGTTTACAATTTGACCGGAATTGGATTGAGGGGAGCAAATAGACAGCAGGAATCAACGCAGATAAAAGAAGTAATGGGCTGTAATTTTAGAGCTACAGAATTATTTTCTTCATTAGAGATTCGTGGATTGTATAATGATGATTACCTAATGGGACTTGCATTTTCAGAGAATAATAGAATAATGTCTCAAGATGAAGTACAATTTAATGAAGTGCTTCTAGGCGAAGATATGAACCAAGCACAGTGGGAAAAAGACTTGTTCAAAATGGGAGACCAATGCGGAAGATGGCTGTATGAGCTGCACCAACAGTGTTATTTATCCGGAGATTTGAACAAAGAAACTTACGACAAGTATTTTAACGCAGCTAATACTTTTACGCAAAGTTATGAAACTTATACTAAAATGCTTTTAAGCCTGCTTCCTTCTGGAGTAAGTAATAGTTCAGACATCTTTCAGGGTTCAAATATTTATCTGCCATCATTCCCTGCAGTGGAGGAGAAAAAATGACTTCAGCCATAATTACGGATGCGTTTGGAGTATTGGTGGAAAGTAAAGGTAACACCAGAAAGATGTTTTATGAGTATGTGAAAGATAAGACGACTAAATCAAAAGAAGAAGTGATGCAAATTTATAACCAATATCGGGCACGTTCGTTTACGGAGAAAGATTATAATTATGAAGAAGCGATTAGAGATACTTTCCAGGGATTGAGCATAGAAGAATATTATAATGATTTCCTAACCTTAAACCAAGTTGAGCAAAGAAAGATAGAAGTTAAGAATGAAAGTGTAATTAAAATGCTGTCTGGGCTTAAACAAAAAGGAGTTCCGGTGTATGTATTAACCGATTTTGATGCGCCAACAGATTATGTCAAAACTATCTTTTCCAGATTAGGATTGTTAGAATTGATTACGGATATTGTCTCATCTAAAGATGTAGGCCATATGAAGCCATCACCAGAAATGTTTGACTATATGCTTAGCAAGTATGGACTGAGAAAAGAAGATACCGCCTTTTTAGGGCATTCTTATGACGAAGTTAGAGGAGCATATGAGTTAGGGTTCAAGACTTTTGCTTGTTTTTATGAGCATGAAGAAGGAGATTTCTCTTTTGTTCCGGATGAACAGAAACTGTCAGAGTTGGAAGAATTGGTGGGGAAAATAGTAAAGAAAGATTGAATACTCATAACTTCCGAGTCATATTCAATCCATATAATTCTTTAGTGATAAACCAAATTGCACCCATTAATGCTCCTAAATTCCAATACAATGGTAAATCGTTAACCGTAGCTTTCAGAGCATAACCTTCATTCCACACTTTCTCACGATTATTTAATAGCTCGATGGCCTTATCCAAGTTATAGCTCAAACACAAGTCTTTCATGTCGCGTAGATGGTTATTAATCAGTTCTAAAGTAAACAAAGCATTCTTGGAATAGTTTAGCTTCTCCAATGATAAAGTCATATTAACAATTGCTTTATGAGAGCTATTTATGGTATTGAAATGTTCGGCGATACTATTTCTGATTTTAGATTCTTCTCGGCTATAACTTACCATGCTAAGAAGACGAGAGTAATACAGGATGAACCTGCGGGTGTTAGAGAAAGAGGGTTGTATTACGATTAGTTTGTCTTTGTCCTGTGCTTTAAGTGCAGAAAGGACTTCCGCAGCTTGATTAGACAGCAGGAATAAAATACGATTGAAGATGTTCTGGGCAGATTGTTCGTCGACTCCAGCCCCTAAATCTTTTATTACGGTTCTTTTTTCACTTTGTTCAACAATTTCCATCCCAATTAGTTTTTGATTTACGAGCTCTTGTAGAAATTCGGTGCTCTTGCGTTCTTTTTTAGGTCTTAAGGTGTGAGAATAAACACTGATCGCCGGATTATGGATAAGTTCAATTGTTTCGTAACCCATTACATAAGCGGTTTCGATATTTCCAGCAGTAAGCTTGTCGTTTAACTTAGTAATATTCAATTGCAAAGTCTTTCCTTTCTTGGCCTGCTGTGAGCTTAGCTTTAGAATCCCTTCTTCTTCAGAAACTTCAAGATAGTCTCCTTTGTCCAGCTTGTTTTCTCGTATCCATGCCGAAGGCAGGCTCATTACAAAAGTGGCTTGTCCTAATTTGATAATCTTACGCTTCATGTTAAGTATAAGAAGTTATCATCAATATATAAGCTTTTCTAATGTTTCTTAAGAATTTGCTGATTCTTATATATCTTAAGAAGAAAGATTATATTGGGGGGTGTTTAATCTACTATCAAGTGGTTTCAATGGAAAAACTTATAAATAAACACTACTTTGGAATAATAAATTGACCTACGCAACGGATTTAATTGGACAAGTAGTTGGAGTTCATCCGGTTAGTGGAGAGACTAAAGTGAGCGAGATGTATTCTAGAATTACTGAAGAAACAATCGATGATATCTTTCAAACTGATTTATCCCACAAGTTTGGCGAACAAGTTAAAGGAGCAAAAGCAGTGGTTTATGCAGATTATTATGGAAAATATCATGTTGCATTCCTTACTGAATCAGTTTATACTCATCATAGGCATGCTGCTGCTACGCTGGTTGGAGTAGATAATCCTAGAGCAAAAGCATTATACGAGGGAGATTACGATCAAGTACATGATTTACTGGACAGAATTGCTGGATTTGAATTACAATTAGATGCACAAACAGGTCAAATTATTGGCATCCAGCAGGATTCTTGGATCACCAAGAGACAAAAAGACAGAGGAAGAATTGTTAGTTCCACTATGCAGGAAGAGATGGTTTTAGAATTATTGTCAAGCATAGACCCTTCTTTTCTTAGTGAAAAATATCGAGAATTGGAATGCGTTGATGATCAGAAGCTGTTTGTCGCACCTATACCACAGCAGGGATATCAAACTCATCTTTTAAATTGAAGGTTAACTTATTAACCAAAACTGCTAAGTTCTTTGAGAACTCATTTAAGTATTCCTGCTTTCTTCTTTGCCCTACTCGAAAATAATGATCTTTATTGAAAGAAAGAAGATAATCAGAAAGCACATTTTCTCTTAATACCTGTCGAATTATTTTGGCATCCTCTTCAGCATATTTAAAGAACCATTGAATCTTATCTTTCTGAAGTGAAGGATGCCATCTTTCTTCGAAGGCTACGGCCACACCAGCGGTTTCACTTTTGTGTTTAAAAGATTCATATTCATAAAAAGTAACTACTTCTTCCTGAGTGTCATAAACTAAGAAACTCTTCTGTTCGCCAAAGTAAAGGCCCAGACCTCCTGGATTAAATAAGTATAGTTTCCCTTTCTCTAATTTTACTTGAGGAAGAGTAGGATATGAAGTTGATTTGTGATGGTGTAAGTCATAAGAATATGCTGCTTGAATATGACTATGTCCATGGAAGAATACTCTTTGAGAATTTGTATTTTTGCTTAAAAATTCTAACTCTGTGGCATAATCCTCCAGAGAACGTAGCCTTTTGCCATCTTCAACTAATGAAGAATGATACATTACTTGATCACTTAAAGTGAGTGTTTTGGGCAGAGCTTTAAGATATGAAAGATTGTCAGGAAATATCTTTAACTCGCCCTCTTCGGCTTTTAGAAAATCTTCATCGTGATTACCCATTAATGCATGGCGACAATTCTCTCTTACTAATTGAATGCAAAGATTATCTTTAAAAGGGTTGTTTCCATCAACTATATCTCCTAAACATATATACTCATCTTTTTTAAGCTTAGCGGTACTATTAAAAAAGTCATTTAAAATATCATAATTTCCCTGTACGTCAGAAAAGATTACTAATTTCATGTGTTAGGCTAAAAAGAGTCGCCCCTTTTAAACCTTTTGGTTATTTCTACTCATAAGTAGTCTCAATGTCTAATGTTTTGGAGTAACATTTTTCGTTCCGTAATACTTCAGTAATCTGAAGCATTTTTGAGTATTTCCTGCATTTCCAATAATGGATTCTTTTTATTCATCCTCAACGTCTGAATAACCGAGAGGA
>JAGVMW010000188.1 GCA_020053615.1 archaeon
AAAGTGACACCAGCAATTATAGAAAAACAAGCTACTAAAGTGTGGTCGTGGGGACACTTTCTTCACACAAGATTAACATTCGCTTAGTAGGACACTCCCAATGAAGTAATGATGAGTTTAATAACAACATGGAAACAACAGAATAAGAACCCTTTCTTAGAACTTAGAACTCTCCTCTAAGCTTTCCACATACTCCATCCGTATTCCAGAAAGAACATGGAACTACAACTTACGATTATTCGAAAACCATAAGAACATCTTAGCTCTCAAAAGAGGGCATTCGTTTGGGCTGCTTGACAGGTGGCCGAAACGATGGGGTGTTCGGAGGATTCCGAATGGTACAAAAGAGATGGAAGCGTAAGAGTGGTTATACTAAACCGTAAGTAAAATTAAGAATGATTGGTTACGGTTTAGTATTAGGAGACCGCAATAGTCAATAAAAGTAGTTGCGGTCGAGTTTATGTTACTCCACAACCAACAATTTCTTTTAAAGATATAGTTCAAGAGGGATTTTTTATCAATCCAGTTTATGATGATTGGATGGATTATAGAGATGGCGCGCGAGATTGGTATCGTGATTTTAAAACCATTAAAATGATTGGTTCTGAAAACAAACATAGATATGACAAATCGGTTTGGAAAAGAATCCAAATGAATATGAAGCAGAAGAGATTAGTACGAAGAAGGAAAGCGAGGAAATAGTTAAAAATCAGGGCAAAGTTTAAAAAATAGGGCATTTTATATTATCTTTATGGATAAAAAATACTTTGTGGAAATTGTAATTAATAAAGAAAAGCTTAGTGATGGTTCTCCCGTATTTGTAGCGCATTGCTCAACTTTGGGTATAACCAGTCAAGGTAGCAATACTGATGAAGCTATGGCAAATATTAAAGAGGCAATAGAATTATATCTTGAAGAACAGCCCGAGAGATATGATGATTTATCGAGTGAAGAAACTCCGCTTTTTTCAGTAATAGAGGTGGTAAGAAATGGCAAAGCTGCCAATACTCTCTGGTCTGGAAGTAGTTAAAGCCCTTTCTAAGATTGGCTTTGTGCATGTAAGAACTCATGGAAGCCATGCGATTCTGAATAAGCAAACGGAAACGGGAAAAGTTACCGTTCCTGTTCCTCTTCATCATGAATTGGCAAAAGGAACGTTAAAAAGCATTCTTAGGCAGGCAGAATTGAATGTAGATGATTTAGTTAAGTTATTGTGATTGTTTATTTTGGGTACAAACCCTTCAGTTCTACTGCGATTAATATATTACCCCAAAACAAACTTAAAAAACCCACAGCTCTGCTGTGATTGGATTTTTTATTTACTTCTTCGGACAGAAATCCCACATGAACTGGAAGAATTTGCGATAGCCGTCAGCAAGAAGCTTGCTTTTCATTACAAACATCAACGGCTCTTCATACAGCTGTCCGGGTTTGGCTCCTACGAAAGTCACTACATAATCGCCGAAAATATCCACCATAGTGGGACTGGAATAATTTTTGGGCAGAAATTTGTAAGGCTTGCCCACTAATTTTAGAATCTCTGGCTTTTGGGTCTTTACTTCGTAATCAAACAGATGCATAAATTTTATCCCTAACTTTTTTCTCTCTTTATCAAAATGGGGCAGATAGTGCCTAAGTCTGGGATCCAGCCACATGGCTTTAGCACCAATGAAATAAACAGGTTGTTTTTCCTGAAGAATCAATTGCAGGTAATTTTTTGCTCCTTCTATCCCGCGAAACAAATAAGCTTCTGCTTCAGGCTGGACCGAGTGATACAGCTTTTTCATTTCTGGAAGGAAAGTTTCCAGAGCAGTTTCTTTTTCTTTGAGAATCTCTTTCAGGCGTTCTGGATCAATAGGCTTGAACAATTTTTCTCCTTTGACAAAAGTTTCTGAAGCCAGACCTTTTTCAATTAGCTTGTTGATGGAATCATATACATTTCTGCGATGCACTTTGGATTTGACGGAAAGAGCATTTACATTAGCTTCGCCGAGATAGATGAGGGCTTCGTAAACTCTGGATTCGTTAAGTGATAATCCAATTTTCTGGAGTAGTTCTTGGTACATTTTAGTAAGTATTGCTACTTTTCTTTATGCCTAAAGCACTAGTGAGATAATTATAATATCTGTGATCGCCAAGATGAACTTCTTTGAAATCGCCATTTTTTATTTTAATAACCAAGCAACGGTCAGATGACCCAATTTTTTTAATAAAAACAATTTTATCTCCCAATTTTGCATTGGAGATGGGGAGTATTTTTCTTTCTTTAATTAAGATGCACCAAGAAAATAAATCTTCTGGACTCTTAATAGAACTAGCTAATTCATCAAACTCTGTATTGAATACAATTTGCTCTCCAAATATCTCTTTAATTCTACGCTTCAGCTCTTCGGCATTCATTTTTTACTTCCTCCAGACATTTTATATAAATCAACAGATTATCATTGGTTTTATATTCCAAACTCATTTTTTTAATGGCGTTTGATTCGATAGAGAGAGCATTATAAAGATATTTTTTAGAAAAAGTTGTCAACAATATTTCTTTGGTTATACGGTTTACTTCCTCTATCTTTTTATCATCAGGCAGGGCTTTTATTTCTTTGAGCTTTATATCTAATTTGCGGGCATCCAATATTTGTTTTTGCACTTGTAAATAATACTGAAAGACCAGATTTCTGATTTCTTTTTGGTCTTCTTTATCTAAGATCTGGTTAATGACCCATTGATAAGTAAAGAATATCTCTCCAAAAGCTTCTCTTTTAATTAGTGGTTTAGTTTGTGGTTTGAATGTCGCTATCGAATAATTTGCTGCCGAGATAAAAAGAGGATTTTGCATATCTTTTTCTCTTATGTGCGTAAAGTGTTTGTTTTCACGATGATAACTCTTTCGGCGCTTACCGACCACATAAATATCAATGTCATGATACTTTTTACTGAACAAAAACGAGCCGGAAATGAACGCTTTAGGCTGATTTATTTCTTTCAGAATTTGCTTGGCTTGCTCCACTCTTTCTGGAATCATTTCTTCCCCGAGAACGTAAAATTCTTCTCTCAGTATATTGAGAGCGTCTATTTTTCGTTTGATGGTAGAGTATAAATAAGCTTTTTCGGTATTGTTGAGTATTTCTTTATGGGTATATTTATGCAGGATATCTACCTGTTTGCTGGTGAATAAGCTAGGTACAAACAGTTCTCGATGTCCAATGATGGTGTTCAACATTTTTTCATCCATATATACACCAGAGTATATCTTTATTTATAAATCTTTATGTTTTTGTGGTTAAGTTGTTTTATTCTCTTATTGGTATTGTTCTGGGATAAGTGTTTAATTGTTCTGAACTTTTTAAGCTTTTCTATTTGTGGTGGTACTTGCCACCCCTAAGACTTATATAGTTGGAACTATGACTACTTATAAGTTAAGATTGATAAAAAGGAGAGGTTAATGAAAAATGACAGATATAATCAATCGGGATACTGTGTTACAGTACATTGTACGCAAGTTACAAGAACAGTTAAATGCACATCTGCTTGAACAAAAATATTCGTCTGGAAGTATTGAAAGTCTGGATGTAACTTATAGTGATTACTCTGAAAATAATAGATTAATTTGTACTTATTCAATAGATGAAACGCTGGAAAACCCTAATGAACGACGCTCTAATTATATAAAATTTGAGTGTAGCATTAAAAAAGAGTTTACGCTTCCAGTTATGGATTCACTTATGCTATCAGAGTTAGATGCATTTCAGTTTGTGGGGTATCCCAGCAGATTATATTTTAAAGCTGATTTTGATGCAGGGGGGGTTTAGTGGATATGAGATTAGTTTTGAATCTGACGATTTTTCAAAGGTTAATAATGTTAAAGTTAGTAATCCTAAAGATAGGGATAGAGAAAAATTAGATGATAGATACTCCAACGTAAAAAATGGTCAGCCGCTTAAAAAAATAATAGAAACTGTAATAATGAATCTTACAACCCCTTTTGAACAAAAGAGAAATCAAGCAAAAAACAAATGAAGTAAACACAACCATGAACTTAACAAGAATATTAACTGTAGCAACTTTACTATTAATGCCAGCATCTTCCCACGCCGACTTCTACGACGGTGTCCGCGGACCAAGCAAAGCCCAAGTACATTATACTTTATCTGACCAGAATGCTATTAGCCACAATCTGGCAGGGAAATATTTTGGAAAGGAGCTATTTGCTGTCGGTGCAGTATCGGTAGATGGAAGCTCTCTCTTAGGTGGTTTTGCAGGAATTGGTTATATCGAAGAGCATTCTCAGCGCATAAAGGTAATTCCTGTGGTTGGTTATGGTACTTCCGGAGATGGAAAGCAGGGCACTTTGAATACGATTCTTCAAGCTACCGCTTTTCTGGATGAGAATGGAACTTTCCTTGCTGATCCACGTTATATCTTGTCAGTACCAATGCACGGCCAGGAGAATCATACACCTACACACACTTTTGGGTTAACTCTAAGTGCAGGAAATGAACGAGTGCGAGTAGGACCAGACTTAAATTATACTCTGAAAGAGCAGAAATTGACTGGCGGTGCTTTAATCCGTTATGATCTTGATGCCGTAGCTCATTCCAGCTGGCTCGAAATCGGATTCGGAACCACTGGCGGTGCCAAATTGCAGTTCAGAGGGAATTTTTAAGGGAGAAATGCAGAACAGAAGGGGGTTAAGAAATGAAACTTAGAATTGGTTAATGATTGATTAAAAATACCATTTATTTAATTAACTTTAATCCTTCTTTAATATTTTTCTGATTCTGCTCTTCAGATATTCTTTTCTTAGTTTGGTCTATCTTTCCAAAGTAATGTATTAACTGACAATCAGCTACGTTAAAAATTTCAGAGTATTGTTCATCTCTTCTATCATAATAAGCAAGAAGAATACCATCAGGTACATGATGAATCTTATTGAACAAATTTGATCCCTTCCTTAGCTTTCCCTGCTTTGCTCGTTTCAGATCAGATTGAAGTTTCCTTGTGTTATATATGGTTATGTTATCTACTCTACCACAAAAACCGGAAATCTCACCGCCGGCTAGGTCAGAAATATCAACAACATATCGTATTGTACGACCATTTTTTTTAACTACTTCCAGAATAGATCTGCTCTAATCAAAGCTAACTATTTCTCCATCGATCTTGCCTTTAAAATCATAAAGACCACCGAACTGACCAGAGTTAAACATATCTAATGGAAGATTACATGAATAACTTTCATTACATCTAAATCCTGTTTTTTCTTCAGCAACAACACTATCTGGACTGGGAGTTGAAGGTTCTTGCGGAGACTCGCATCTATTTTTATAAAAATCTTTAGCGCCAGGCTTATTAAGATTGGATTTGGCCATCTTACATATAAATTCCAAAGAAGAATCCTCTTTTGGCTCTTCAGCAGCAGCACTACCAATAGCAAGATACAAATTTGCAACGACAACAGCTAAAGTTTTTCCAAGTGACATATTATTTACCCGAGGAACATCAATAAATGATGCTAGTTTATAAAGTTTTTGTTATTAATCAGTAGGGATTCCAAGTATACCGAGTACACCAATTTTATCATAACAAGCTCATACTTCTGCTTTACCAATCACTCCACTCCTTTTTCCAAATGCCCTTTGGTATAGCCTCTCTTGCTGACAGAAACCGTCTCCCCATTTAGAACCTCTCGATACAGCTTAACCGTAGAAGCTACATCTTTCTCTAAATCCAAGAAAATACGCCCAATCCCTGCTTCTTTTAATTTCTTAACCTCTTCAAACAATCCTAATTCAACACTATTCAACACCTGCCAATAAGTGTGCTCTTGGCGCACCGGAAAAGTATAATTCTTCTCATCTTTTAATTGTGACGGAAGGCAGGGATATTTTGTATTCATCAATATCACTCGCCCATGCACTAAAACCGCAAAATTCTTGTTCTGGAACTGTCGTAATTCTTGAAATGATAATTCTGGAGAAATAATTGGAATTGAATTCTCAAAAAAGTTCAAATCATAATCGTTAAAGATGTTGTTGGAATAATCTAAATACAAATTTAAGTCTTTTCTTCCCCTAAGTAGGGCATAAACCCCAAAATCACCCACCAAAACATCTTTAACTCCTAAATTATTAACTAACTTTACTGCTTTTTC
>JAGVMW010000069.1 GCA_020053615.1 archaeon
TGAGATGCGATAGTTGCATCTCATTAAATGAAAACAGGACGGCAAAGTCGTCCTTGTTTTCAGGTGGATATGGTGCTATCACTCACAAAACGGACTGTGCCTTCTTACCGATAGGTTTTTATTCTCTTCAATTATCTCTTAAACAATGGCATTTGATGTAATTATCGGCCGCAGCAAAAAAGATGTGGAGAAGTTTGGGCTGAAAGGAACTATTTTGATGGGCAAGCAGTATGTGAAGATGGGCCAGACTACTTCGCTGTCTAATCCTGTGTATATGGATGTGGCGGGTGCGCATGTGGCGTTTATCGTCGGGAAAAGGGGGAGTGGTAAATGCCTCCATGGGGACACGCTTATAACTTTAAATGATGGTTCAGTAGCTAAAATAAAAGACTTAGAAAATAATGATAATGATATTTTTACTCTTGATAGCAATCTTAAGATTAAAACAGAACAGAAAAGCAATTTTTTCAAAAGACCAACTAATAAACTTATTGAGATTGGTTTAAGAAGCGGAAAAACAATCAAACTTACTCCCGAGCATCCTCTTTTAACTGTAAAAGGATGGATTCCTGCAGAAAAACTGGGTTTTGGTTCCCGAATTGCTACGCCTAGAAAAGTAGATGCTTTTGGAGAAAATTCTATGCCAGAGCACGAAATCAAATTATTAGCTTATTTGATTGCTGAGGGACATTTAGGAAATGGTTTTGTACTCTTTTCAAATATGGATGAAAAAATATTACAGGAATTCGAACAGTCAGTAACTTATCTTGATTCTAATTTAAGAGTGGATTTACATAGTAAAGCGGGTTGTTATCGTGTCAGTCAAATTAAAAAAGTAATAAAAGAGCAAAGTAAAAGAGATGCATTAGGTAGGTTTAATGTTGGTCCGAAGTTTGCTCATTCTTCTATTAGAAATTGGATAGAACAATTTGGGTTGTATAACAAAAATTCATATACTAAATTTATACCAAAAGAAATATTCCAATTGCCGAAACATCAGTTAAGCTTATTCTTAAATAGATTATTTTCATGTGATGGAACAATTTATAAAAAAGCAGGACACTGGTTTGTTGGTTACTGCTCTTCTTCCAGAGAGATTATTGATATGGTCCAGCATTTATTGTTAAGATTCGGCATTCTTTCAAAGATTAGAAATAAAAATATTAAATTGGGTGGAAAAATATTTTATTCTCATGAATTAGAAGTTTATGGTGAAAATGTGAATCAATACTTACAAGAAATTGGATTTTATGGCAAAAAAGAAGAGAATGCTAAAATAGCTTTATTAGAATCTGTTAAAATTATTAGAAATCCGAATACAGATACAATCCAAAAAGAGATTTGGGAAATCTATCATCCAGAAAACTGGGCTGAAATCGGAAGAAAAATGGGATATGCGCACCCCAAAGCTATGAGAGAAAGTATACATTACTCTCCCTCGCGTCAAAAAATGATGCAAATGGCTTTAGCAGATGAATCAGATTTATTAGAAAAGTTCGCAAATTCAGATATCTTTTGGGATGAGATTGTGTCTATGGAATTATTAGAAGGAGAATTTGAAGTTTATGACTTAACTGTTCCAGAAACGCACAATTTTGTAGCTAATGATATAATTGTTCACAATTCCTACACGCTTGGCGCTATCGCCGAAGGCTTGTCTGATCTTCCGTTAGAAATAAAACAAAATCTTTCTATTGTTCTTATCGATACTATGGGGATTTATTGGACTATGAAATATCCTAATTTTCAGGATGCAGAGTTGGCTAAACAATGGGGATTTAGCCCAAAGGGATTAGATGTAAAAATTTATACTCCCACAGGATTCTTTTACAAGTTTAAAGAAGAAGGTATTCCTACTGACTTTCCGTTTTCTATCCGTCCGATAGATGTAGGGCCGGAAGATTGGTGCAGTGCGTTTGAACTTTCTCCAAATTCTGCTGAAGGAGTACTTATCGCAAAAGTGGTGCAGGGATTAAATAGTTTAGAGAAGAGTTATTCCATGGAAGAGCTGATTGAAAAAGTCAGAACCGATGAAGAGAGTGATAAAGTAACTAAAAGTATAATTGTCAACCAATTCTTAAAAGCGCAGGAGTGGGGTATCTTTGCTGTTGAAGGAACTCCATTGAAAGATATGATTGCCGGCGGGCAAGTAACAGTATTAGATATTTCTCCTTATGCTACGGTAGCTTCTGGATGGGGAATCAAAGCTTTAGTGGTGGGATTGCTCTGCCGAACTTTATTCAATCAAAGAATGTTAGCGAGGAAGACCGAAGAATTTAAGACCGTTGATTCTGCCATGCACTACTTTTCTCGAGATGTAGAAGAAAAGATGGAAGAGCCGTTGGTGTGGATTGCTTTGGACGAGGCGCATGAACTTTTGCCCCACGACGGTAAAACTGCAGCTACCGATGCGTTGATTACAATTTTACGAGAAGGCCGCCAACCCGGAATATCGTTAATCTTAGCTACGCAACAGCCGGCAAAGATCCATACTGATGTTATGACTCAAGCGGATATTGTAATTTCGCATCGCTTAACTGCGCAGATGGACGTGCAGGCTCTCGGACAATTAATGCAGAGTTATATGCGCTCAGGATTAGATCAGGAATTGAATATATTGCCGCATGTTAAAGGCGCAGCGGTGGTATTTGATGACTCTAATGAAAGATTGTTTCCGGTGCAGATACGTCCTCGGTTTACTTGGCATGGGGGAAGCTCTCCCACGGCGATTAAAGAAAGAAAGAGTTTTTTCTCGGATGCGTTAAAGAAGATTAAAGATATGTGAGAATTCCTAATTAATTCCTTAAATTTTCAGTCCATCTCTTGCTCAGCTTGTAAAACGGCTGTCCGTATTTCTCATCAATCTTCCTGTCGAGAACTAATTGATAGACAGATAGATCTTCGATCATACTGAATAACTGATTAAGATTCTTTTGTATACCTGAACTTAATATTCCGCCACACCAAACTTTTTTTATTTTCTCCATGCGTTTGTCTGAGGATAGTTTTTTATCTCCAGATAATTCTACCATTTCTTTCACTTGTTGGTGCAGTCCTTTCTTATACCATCTGCTTTCATACAGAGAGTTAAAACGTCCAGCCCATTCCTGTAAATCTTCACAGATATGTTCTCCACGCTGCTGTAATTCTCGGTCGGATTCGCCATTCTCTTTTTTTACGTCTTTGAGATGCCTCGTTAAAGGTAAAGTATATTTCTGCAGCAGTTCAGGAAGTTTTTCCAAAAACATATAATGTTGAGAAACAGCATAAATTAAAGAAATTGCTTTCTCAGAAGTAGATAGAAACTGTGGAGAGGCTTCTTCTTGCTTGATTCTCTGCTCTAAGTTAGAATATGCATCGGCAATATCATCCAGCTCTTTCTCCAGCGAAGCATACTCATCCCTAATTTTATCATACCATCTTCTTTTAGGAAAGATAATCTTGGGATTGGTTTCGGTGATACGTCTGTCAGTCATATTTAGCTAGGAGAATTAGGACTATTTAAACGTTTTGGAACGATTACTACTTTAAAGAAGCACTAACCCTACATCCCATCCAGCTTCTTAATTCTCTCCTCAATCGGCGGATGCGTACTAAATAAATTCTGCATCCAGGAACGCTGTTTTTTATCGTGCCGGAATGGAATCGAGATAAATAAATGCGCCGTAGCTTTATTGGCTTTATCCACTAAAGGGTCTGGGTCATCTTTAATCTTGCGTAAAGCATCGGCCAATCCTTTCGGATGTCGCGTAAGCAATGCGCCAGAAGCATCCGCTAAAAACTCCCGCTTACGAGATACAGCTAATTTAATCGCCTCTCCGATAAATGGAGAAAGAATAGCTAGTGCAACCCCTACTACAATCAAGACTAATGTTAATTGGTTGCTTTCCCTATCTCTACTCTTCCCGCCCCACAAGAAACTTCTCAGTAAGAAATCCGATAATAAAACAGTTAATCCCACCATCACCGCCGCTAACATCATTACGCGGATATCATAATTCTTAATGTGAGATAATTCATGCGCAAGTACTCCTTCCAACTCCTGTCGGTTTAATTTCTGCATCAAGCCGGTAGTTACGGTAACGGCAGAATGTTCCGGATCTCTGCCTGTAGCAAAAGCATTCAAAGCGGAATCGTCTATCACATACACTTTGGGCGGTTTAGACATACCCGCAGCTATAGATAACCCTTCTACGGTATTGATTAAATAAGTGTGTTCTGGTTTCTTCGCTTCCTTAGCTCCAGTCATAGTTAAGATGGCGCTGGCTCCGGAATAGTAGCTGAATAGGAAATAGATTACTCCAATAACCAATGCTAATATCAATCCAAAATAAGTGCTTCCGTAATATACTCCGATAATTAAACCTAAAACTATTACGAACCCAAAAAAGAACAAAATCAATAAGTAAGACTTCCACTTATTAGCTGAAATCTCGTCGTAAATTCCCATGGTTTAAAGCAAAAATGAAGTAAAATAAAAATTAATTAAATTCAACTTTGACGTTCTTCTTCTCTGCTTCAGCCGTCTCAAAAAAGTCTTTAACAGGGAAACTGAACATGCTGGCAAAGATGTTTCTAGGGAAAGTCTGCTTAGCCTGATTGTAATCCATTACGCTGTCATTGTAAAATTGTCTGGAATAGGCAATCTTAGATTCCGTTCCCGATAACTCTTCTTGCAGTTGCATAAAGTTTTCATTTGCTTTTAGCTGAGGATAATTCTCGGCTACAGCAAAGATTGTCTTCAACGCATCAGTTATCTGATTGTTGGCTTTGGCTTTATCGGCAGTAGAGCCGCTCATTAAAGAGGTCCTGGCTTTAGTTACTTCTTCTAGAACTCCTTTCTCATGCTTCATATAGCCTTTAACTGCATTTACTAAGTTTGGAATCAAATCATATCTTCTTTTCAATTGCACATCTATCTGCGCCCACGCATTTTCTACTCTTAATCTCAATCGAACTAAGCTGTTGTATATCAAAATTATAGCTAAAATTACAACTGCAACCACAATTCCTACAATAATCCATGTATTTACCATTTGTTATACCCCCATAATTGTTAAGTGTGAATGTTTAGGAGCAAGTACTTTAAAAACCTTTTGGACGAGAATTAATGCAGAGTAAGAAAAGGCAATCGAATGTTGTTGTGAAACTCCCTGATTGTGCTTGTGTGAAGCCTGTTCCGCTTCTCAACTTCGCTTCGCTCAGGTCGGATTGCAGAACTCTACGAGGTTAGTTCCATAGGCAAATTATACTCGATGCGCTGACATCTCTTAATAGCAAATGCGTTTGCTATACACA
>JAGVMW010000062.1 GCA_020053615.1 archaeon
ATGGGCTGGACTTAATCGCCATACCCATCAGATGGATTAAAGCGATAAAAATAGCTGAATGTAACTAATAAAACAAAACGAGGTGAATAAAAAATGGGAATCATACAAAGATTATTTGGAAAGAAAAAAGATACGAGTTTGGAATCAAAGCTAGCTGAGCCTATAGTTTCAGTTCAACCAGAAACCGTAACTAAGCCAGTGACAATAAGTAAAATATTAGTGATAGAAGACACTCCAAAACATCTGGCTGATGCCAAAGCGTATTTTGCAGATAAGCCGGTTGAAGTGGTTTATGCCAGCACTTATGAAGAAGCCAAGAAGCTATACGATTCAGTAGACGCAGTTATAAGTGATGTTTACTTTCCGGAATCAGAAGGTAAAGAGGCAACTGATATGGGGGTAGAAGTAGCTTTAGACCTACACGGTAAAAAACCATTTGTACTCTGTACTTCGGGATATCATCACGGATCTAAATTACAACATGTGTGTAGCTTAGGTCGGGCATATGGCTGGGGGGAAATGGTAGATGGTTGCTGTCCTCCAGAAGGAGATGTAGAAACGAAAGAATGGGATCGAGCATATGGACAATTACGTGAACGTGCTTCAGGTGTTAAAGAATGGAGGAAGGATGAAGAACTTGCATCTAGGAAAGAAGGAATTGCTAAGCTAATAATGGACCTTGCCGGCTATCCTATACCTAAAACAGTTCAAGAGCTTCAGGTACTGATGAGGGGGAGAGGGAGAGATTACCATTACTCGGAGTGTAGTGTTAAAGCTGGTGAGGAAGTGATTCGACCAGCAAATGCTTATGTAGGACACCCCAGACTGTTTAAAGTATTAGAGAAAGGAGAAGATGGGATGTACACCAAAGTAGAGCTAATTTAATTTTTTTATTTTTTATAGTATGTGCATAGCATCATAAAGTCGAAATCCATGCGATTACGACATAGAGAGCGACAGAGGGTTGTCTCTTACGGAGATGTCGCTCTTGCAATATTTACGGCAAGGATTTCGAAGATGCTATGCACATACTTTTTATACCAGTTTAGCAGCAAGTGCGCAAGAACCCTCGTACAGTTGAGCCACGGCAAAACGGCAGTTCACAAGTGTAACAATTTTTGTATCACTTTGAGTCAAAAGTGCTGCAGTTTTTGTATCAGTGCGAAAGTGGTCAGAAAAGCATGATGGGTGGCGCAAGACAGTTTTCAACCGTATTGAACAAAAATACCCTATTTTGTGCAATGGTAATGCAAAGCTTTATAAATAAGTGTGCTTTTGGTACTTTTATGTTATCCGAAACCGAAATAAAAGAAATCTTAGTAAAACAGAGAGAAACTATCTTAAACAAGAAGTATGGTGTAGAAAGAGCAATCTTAACCGAAGTAGAGTCCAAGCTCAAGCTGCCGCATGTCGTAGTTTTAACTGGTCTAAGAAGAAGCGGTAAGTCTACTTTATTGAGGCAGTTAATTAAAAAGCATTATCACGATGAAGACTTTTATTACCTTAATTTTGAAGATGAAAGGCTGTTTGATTTTCCCGCCTCGAAATTTAATCAGCTTTATGAGGGATTAGTGGGTTTATACGGGCAAAAGAAAATTTTCTTCTTGGATGAAATCCAAAATGTCACTCATTTTGAGACTTTTGTACGGCGATTCTATGAAGAAGGGTTTAAATTTATTATAACCGGCTCAAGTGCAACACTGTTAAGCAGGGAACTAGGTACAAAGCTTACCGGAAGACATGTGGACATCGTAGTAAGACCTTTCTCTTTTTTGGAGTTTTTGAAATTAAAAGAGGTCAAGTTAGGCAAAGAAGCCATTTACAAAACAGAAACAAAAATCGAGATTGAGAAGTATTTTGAAGAATATTTTTTAAAAGGGGGAATGCCTGAGTTTTTAATTTATAATGATCCGGAATTATTAACCAGAGTTTACGATGATACAGTTATTAAAGATATCGTAGCGAGGTATAAAATAAAGAATGTGGTGGTTCTAAAGCAATTGTACTCTTACTTAATAAATAATTTTACTAACAAGTTCAGCTACAATTCCCTTAAAAAGTTTATATCCATAAACAGCGTTAACACTTTTAAAAAGTTTATATTTTATCTGGAAGAAACTTATTTTGCTAAAACCATAAATAAATTTGACTATTCTTTTAAAAAACAGATAATGAATGATAAAAAGCTTTATCTCTTGGACAATGGATTTATCGGGGTTCTGTCTAAAAAAATAACTCCGGATTATGGAGGACTCTTGGAGAATTTGGTATTAAATTGTCTGAATAAAGATAATGATGTCTTCTATTATTCCGGAGAAAAAGAGTGCGATTTTCTTACGGTCAGGAATAAAGAAGTAACTCAAGCGATACAAGTATGCTATGAATTAAATCAGGGAAATCGTGACCGGGAAATGGCGGGGCTAACTGAAGCCATGAACAAATTCCAGCTTAAAGAAGGGCTGCTTTTGACTAACAAACAGGAAGAGAAAATTAAGATTGGCGGGAAGAAGATTGTGGTTAAGCCGGTTTGGAAGTGGCTCTTAGAGAATTAGTTTGCTTTTATGATATCGCAGAGATGTTAATTTTTCTTCAATCTCGTCGCCCTCCCCCACAACATCTGAAAATGCTTCTTATGTAGGTCATAAATCTCTTTACTGTTAATAATTACAACATGCGTAGGAGTGCCCCA
>JAGVMW010000160.1 GCA_020053615.1 archaeon
AAGGACGGCTTTGTCGTCCTGTTTTCCTTTAATGAGATGCAACTATCGCATCTCAGCCCAGAAAATCACTCTCGATTTTTCTGGGCAGTGGTGATAATGATGCTATCACTCACTTTTTGGACTGTGCCCGGTGCCCGATATCCATATTACGTCGATTCGGGCAAGCGAACGAGCTTTCCACATATAAAGTGAGCGATGGGTTTAAATATTTATGGGAATTAGGGAAGATAGATGGGAATAAACAAGAAACTGTTAATTCTGTTTAGTTTACTAGTAATGGGAGTGTTCCTGCTGGGATGCACACCACAAAGCACAGAAGATAAATTAGCACAAGGAGATTTAACTCCAGCAGAAAAAGCACAACTTCCTCCCGAGTTGAAAGAAGGAGAAACGGCGCTGGCTGGGAAAGCAGTTAATTTTGGGAATTGCGTTGATGCTGATTCAACTGCAATTTTTGATAAGAATTCTTTGACTACTAAAAGTACGACCACTTATGCCGGCGGGTCTAAAGAAGACAAATGTTATACTTGGAATAAAGGAACTCCACAGGAGAAGACGCGGTTGATTGAAGGAACGTGTAAAAATAAGAAATTTTTGTATTGGTATGCTACTTGTAGTGATTATCTGGGGAAAGATTTCAAATGCGTGGAAGGAAAATGCGAGAAGAATCTGCCCGATAAATATATCATTGCAGTTCACTCTGATTCTCCATTTGGAAAAGTTGCTGAAGCATTTGCTGTTGGTAAGAAAGCAGAATTAGTTCAGTTCGTTTCACTTCCAGATTTACTTGCAAAGTTGAAAACAGCTCAACCAAAATATCTGGCAGTAGTCGCTTCTCCTGAAGAATTAACTCCAGATTACATGAATACGCTGGACAAAACTTTAAGAAATATTGATGATGATATGTTTTTGGACGTTGCCTATGGATTTATTACTTCTTTCAATGAAGAAGACGCTTTTGCTTATGTAGATAGATTGTTGCAATATAAAACTCCATCAGAACCGCAAGTGTATTATCCTAATCCCTACAATCCGATTAAGAAAAAACTAAATAATGAAAAGATTAAAACTGTATTTGGCTGCATCAATGGAGACTTCGGCTTTATTGTTGACTGTGCTAAGTTGGGGGAAGAAGAACACACTATGGATAAAGTGCTTAAGTACAGCCAAGAAAACAATTTGTTATGGTTTAATGTGCATGGGGCTCCCAATGAGCTTTTTTTTAGTGGGGATGATAAAATAGTCGGCAACCTTAGCGGAGCACTAGGGGCAGTATTCACTTTAGGAGTAGAATGTAAATGCAAGAACGGAGAGTCCGCCGGAACTTTTGCGGATACCATTGATTATTGGCCGGAGGTGAGTGCTTACTGTCTTAATAAAACTGGGACTACTGATGCCTCATGTCAATCAACAGGAATACCTAACTTTTCACCTTTTGTTACCAACGCCTCTATTGTAATTGCTGAGTCCTGCTTGGGAACCAGAATTAATGGCGCTCCCTCAAATGATAATCCCACCTATGACGAGATATTATCTACCGGAGAAAACAATTTAATTGAAGGGAAGGTAAATGATTCTATTGCTCTCTCTTTTCTCAAAAGTGGAGGATATTCATTTCTCGGTGCAAATGTCTTAGCTAACTCTTTCTTTATGCCTACAGATGCCATTATGGATGATATGATCTTACAGGGCAAAGCACTGGGTGAGGTAGTCAAAAATTACCGGAACAAAAATATTTTATCAGGGATTTTCGCTGCAGACCAGTACACTCAGTTCTGGGTAGATACTCAAACAACTGCCTGGTTCTTGCTGGGAGACCCATCTATGAAGATTTCCAATAAGAATATAATTCCTGAGAACTGTGTTAAGCAGATAACAAAGTATCAAACAGGTAGTAAAGCACAATTTAACGTAACAGTTATGTTCACTTCAGATGTAGAAAACAGCAACTTTAATGCAGCCGCTACTTTTAACTCGGAACCTGACGTAAGTAGTGCAAGCTATTGCTTGATTAGGATACCTAAATCCACTTTACAAAAAATCAAAGTGACGGGATTGGTAATCCCCGGAGGCTATCAGCCTTTAACTACTGAGAACAGCCATTGGGATGCTGGTGATGAAGAATTAATCTTAGTGCCAAATGGATATGGTTCCAATAAAGAAATAAAATTCCAAGCAGAGATTGAATAAAGCCCAATCCTAACCATTTATGAGTTCGGTAGCGATGGAGGTGGTGTAGTGCCCCCTTGTTTCTTACCTAAAGCACAGGTATTCTTGACTTTAATAGCGACACCCAATCCAATAGCATCAGGATCACCAAGTTCATCAACCATCTTGCTCGCACTTTGACCCGCTGCCAAATTATCCCATGTTTGGGATTCGCTATTCCACATATACAATTTTTCAACTTCACAGTTCCCGATTGGAAAATTCTTAAGAGATGAATCCCCTAAGGTAGTAAACGAGGGTGGAATTGTAAATAGATTCCAGCCTTGATGCAATTTTGCTGTTATCGCTTTATCAACAGTAAAACTTAAAGTGGCATCTTCGCTAAAATAATACCACGAAGCGCTGGTGGTTAAAAACTCAGAATTTTGTTTTACCGCATTAAAGTCATTGTCATTAAATCCGCCTTTTGCGGATACATACTTGTTTTGTATGGGAAGATAAAGATAAATTGCACTCATCTTGGTTAAACCAGGACTATCAGCAACATCCCAGGCAGAACCAGAACTAGTTGGTAACAGATTCCACCCTTTCTTTACTGTTTCAGAATAAGTTACTTTGTATTTGCTGCCATTATCAATAACGTTTGAAATTCCTCCCATTACAACGTTAGATAAAATAACTAGAAACAATCCCAATAAAATAATTTTAGTAAATTTCATGTTTATCCCTCCGGTAATGCCGGTGGTGCAGGCATTGATTGGCAGGTGCAACTATCACAAATTTGTTCAGATGGACAATCTGAATTATCACATTGCTCACCACTCTCTATAACATTATTCCCACAAACCGCAGATTGAGTCGGTGTTGATTGAGCTGGTTGACTACATCCAACCAAAAGTATTAGAATTATATTTAACATAATCACAACAATAACCGTTTTGTTATTCATTTCTATCCCTCCTCATTTTTTCTCTTAATCGATAGAAAATGGAGATAATATTTAAAAGTATCGATGGAATAAGATCAAGAACTGGAAATGACAATAAAATTCTCTTTAGGAAAATGTAAAACCAAAGCGGCTTATTCGGCTAAATTACAGCAGAAAGGCAAGCTGAACTTAACTAAGATTAAAGCGAAGTATGATGCGATATTGGAAACTCCCATTCTGCTGGTAATTAAAGTAAATGGCACCGAAATTGTAGTTCACTCTCACGGAGAATTGATGTTCAAGAATTGTGCTGATGTGGATTGGATGGAAAAGGTGGCTGAAGAGATATATACTATCGGATTAAAGTAGTTTTGCTGTCATAGATTTCTTTCTTTAAATCATCTAAACTTCTCCCCTCTTTTGTTTTGTAATCTTTCCATATTCCTGCAAGGGAGGTTATCTTTTTTTTCTCAGGGATTATTATAGTTACTCTCGTACCATCAGCTACTTCAATAGGATTTAATGAAATCACTTCACCTTTCTTCCAGATACCTTCGATAGTTACCATAGTTATGGAAGTGAGATAAGACTTTATAAAATTTCCTAACTTCGTGAAAGAAAAATGCGCCCCCGACCAGCTCGTCACATAAGTGGCTTTGCCCCTTATCAACCCCAAACTTCGTGAAAGAAAAATGCGCCCCCGACCAGATCGTCACATAAGTGGCTTTGCCCCTTATC
>JAGVMW010000168.1 GCA_020053615.1 archaeon
GACGTTCTCCGTAAGAGACAACCCTCTTGTCAGCTCGACGTACACGTCGAAGAGGCTCGACCTGATGATAGTGGTGCTTCATTTTAGTGAAGTATTACGTTTTCTTTATGAGAAAAGTTTCTGGGAATGGTCGATTAATTCATGGTGCGGTTAATGCCAACCGGGTTCGAGGATATGTGTTGAAAGCTGATATCTATCATTATTTCGAAAATGTCAGTCATGAAGCCCTAATTAAAATTATTTCTAAAAAAAATGCCGATCAAGACCTTCTTTGGCTGATTTGGGTTATTCTTCAGAACTATGATTCAGATATTCAGGGAAAAGGGATGCCTTTAGGCAATTGGACCAGCCAGTTTTTTGCTAATGTTTATCTTAATGAGCTGGATCAATTTGTTAAACACCAGTTAAAAGCCAAATATTATCTGAGATATGTCGATGATTTCATCATTTTCCATCAGTCAAAAGAAACTCTGGAAAAATACGAATCTGAGATAAATATTTTTCTGCAGAACTTAAGTCTGAAATTACATCCCGATAAGTCGAAAATTGTTCCTCTTAGGTGTGGGGTATCTTTTCTAGGTTACCGCATCTTTTACCATTTCAAGCTGGTCAAAAAGCGCAATCTTCACAAAATTATTAACAAAATTCAGTTTTTATTGGAACTTTACAAATTACAATTAATCGATGCAAATGATATTTTTGAGGTTCTCTCCGGCTGGAAAGCTTATGCCATGCAGGCAAATACTTTTCATCTTAGACAAAGGCTAAGCAGTCAGACAGAAAAATTGTTAAATATGTAAAATTATTTTTTTACTCCTGCATGAAAAGGTTCATTACACTTACGGTGCTTTCTTCTTCACTCCCTCACAAACCACTCACTCAGCTTAATCTTGCGTACCTTCCCTTCCATGTGCGTCTCAATGATATTCTTGCCTCTCGGAAATAACGAAACATAGCGAAAGATTTATATATACTTATATAATTTAAACTATAACTCTATATAAAATGGAACAAGAAATACTTCATTATCCGAACCTGAAAACTGTACTGATGGTAGAAAAAGTGCTCAAAGAAGCAGAAATGGCCATCAGCAGAGAAGAGCTCAAAAAGAGACTTCCTACCCAGATAATGCATCAAACACTCAACGTTATTCTGGAATATCTCGAAGAAAAAGGATTTATTATTGATGGACATAAAGGAATTCTCTGGACGCATAATGACAGTCCAAAATTACGAGAAGCTATTGCACGAGGAGTTGAATTATGAAATTTAAAGGAAAAGAGATTAAAGTGATTCTGTCAGAAGAAGCAACAGAAGAATACAACGAATTAAATCGCATTGTTGGCGATGAACTTCAACGAGGAGTTACTTCTTCAGTTCATCAATCCATTTTTCGTTCGGTTGAACGAGTGAAAGGATGGCTTAAAGAAAATCCTTTTGCTGGAGAACAAGTCCAGAAGGGTTTGATCCCAAATTATTATTTTCAAAAGTATGGTATAACTAACCTCTGGCGGATTGATCTTTCTGATTATTGGCGTTTAGTTTATACCATCCAATCAAATGAAATTGAGATTATTGATTTTGTTTTGAATATTGTTGATCACAAGAAGTATGATAAAATATTTGGTTATAAAGGAAAGTAAATCTTCTTCACTCCCCCACAAACCACTCACTCAGCTTAATCTTACGCACTTTCCCTTCCATATGCGTCTCTACTCAGAAAATTGAGCAAGCTCTTTGGTATTGGTTAGTTTAATTTTAGAAAGAGATTTTTCCAAAGCACTTTGTCCTCCCGTTGGCAAATATTCTTTCCCCCACCGAACAATAACTTCTTTCATCTGCGGATGATATACAGTTAAAAAGCTTAACTCTTTTTGGTCATAAACCACTCCATATGATGCTCCATCTGAAGAAGAGCAGTCAGAATAACTATAAGCTAGTTTTCCCGCCACATCTGTGAGTAAGCTCATTCCGTCATGCTTTTCTCCAATTTGTTCTCCATCTAAAACTACGTATCGTGGTTTTTCTCTTCCTTCAGCCACTGTAAATGCAAGCCTATTGCCTATTGAGGTAAGATGATATATCCCTGGGAATTTCCATTTTTGTTCTTCGCCAACTATTACTGTCTCACTCCCCCCACTTCCAACAATAAAAGCTGGCTTCCCACGATGTTGTATAAAATCGGTTATGTGGCTTTTATACTTACCTATTTCTTCTCCATCAAAAATAACGGAGGTCTCCGCATCACCTATTTCTTTCCCCAGTTTTTCCACGATAAAAGCTAATTTTCCTCCACAGTCTAACACTTTTTCGTTGTTAATGGGACCATTAAGAATTAATCTACCATCTTCACGATGGCTCTCACCTTCATAAACTCCCCCTTTTTGCTCATCTCCGTGTATCATCCAATAGAGGTTTCCTCTTCGTGCCATGATAACGGGCTTTCCCCCAATGTTCCAAAGATTTTCTACTTGGTAAGGTTCTTTGTGAGATACTTTCTTCCCTCCCATTATCACATATTGATGATTTCCTTTTTTAGCTACAAACCCAAATATACCATTAAAGTCAGTTAAGTCCCATACAGCGTCATAACTTTCCCCAACTTTTTCTCTTCCTAAGAAAACTTGACCGTTATAAGCGTATGCTAACTCCCCTTTTATATTGATTAATCTCCCCACATTTCCATATATTTCAGTTAGTGCTTTTCCATCATAAATCACTCGACCTGCGAACGTTAAACCCTGCACAAAAGCCGGTATTCCTCCAATGTCAGTAAGATTAATAACTGTACCATCACCCTCCCAAAATGGTTTTCCCTTCCAGTATACTACAGACTTATGATTCAGACCATTTTGGTCGCTATGTTGAACTTTTAAAAGCTAGCTCTCCTCCAATATCAGTTAAACCGTTGAGATAAACTTCTCCATAATTTATCAGAGTCTCCCCATCAAAAAGATGAGATTGACCCTCTTTGTTTCTTGCAATAAAAGTAAGATTTTTTCCGATTGCTTTCATCTCCCGTAAATCAGTATAATTCACCTCTCTCATCAGAATGGCAGTTTCTGAAGATAAGTTACTTTCACCATAAAGAGAGGAGTTTAACTGAAATGATTGGGCAGAAAGGCTTTCTTTCAATTTTTGAAGAGGAAGAGAACCAGACCATTTTTCCGCAACGACCAAGATACTCTCTAAATCAGATGAAGTGTAAAATTCTCTTGAATTAGGAATATTTTCCATTTTAACAGAAAAACGGAAAGAATATATAAGCTTTTTTAGCTTAGAGAAGATGTTTTATCAAATGTTTATTCACCCCACAAACCACTCACTCAGCTTAATCTTACGCACTTTCCCTTCCATATGCGTCTCAATGATATTCTTGCTTTCCAAAGAATCAATATTACGGGAAAGGCTTCCTTTAGACAAGCCAATCTTATAATGTATCAAAGAAAGATGTACTGGCTTCTCCTGCTCGGCTAAGAACAGCACAATCTTCTTTTCGTTATCCCTTAGGGTTTTAATTAAGTCTTGTCCTCGTTGGCCGAATTTTGCTGGCAGATCTTCTCCGATTTTTGTTTCATTTACCTCTGATGTTTCTTTTGGGGTAGTGGGATATTCTTTTCCTTCTCCCTGCGAAAAAATCTTTTTCCTAAAATAATATCCTAATCCTCCTAAAACTAACATCACAACCACAATCCATAAATAACTGAATCCGTCCGTAACTCGGGAATGATCCAATTTAATATTAATCTCTGATTTAGACCCTTTTGTTATTTCTATCATTCCAGTTCCAATATTCTTTCCATACATCGCTGAAACTTGGCATTTTCCTATTGGAACTGCATCTAATGAAAACGAGCCAAACGAATCCGAAGTTTTAGGATATTCTACCGGAAAAGCTTCATCACATTCAAAATTAAGTTCTGCTCCGGAAATCACGTTATCTAAAGAATCTTTTACTGTTCCGTACACTGAGCCGATAGGATACAAGTAAACAACTTTTATTTGAGGAGCATCACTAACAGAAAGAGAAAAGCGGCTATAATAATCATAACCGGATGTACCAGCTCGATTAGCTAAAATCTTAAAATCATAATCTCCCGACTCCAAATTTAAAATCAAATCTTTTCCTTTCTCGATGTAATACTGCTTACTCTCTCCATTCATTTCTACATTCAGTAGTACTTCGCTGACCGGCTCTTTAGTAGAAGCATCATAAAGTACGAATACCGTATTGGGAAGTTCAGCTGCGGCTAATAGGGGAAGAAGTAAGAGGATTAAAACTAAACTGGCATAAGTTTTTTTTAGCATAAGTAAATTAGGAAATGATAAGAAGTTTATAAAAGTTTAGTGGGAGTTGATAGTAGTTTACAATAATTTTAAGAACTCTTTAATTCCAGGCAAACATTCCAACTTCAACGCCTCTTCTTTGGTAAACCATTTAATTTCACTAACACCATGGTCTCCTAAACTTGCTTCTCCGCCAATAATGTCACACACATAACAAATGAGTATCTGTTGTGATTTTCTATCGGGAAATTCCCAAACTGTGCTTAATAATTTAGGCAGTAGACCCTTCACTTTTGCAGAATAGCCCGATTCCTCTTTTATTTCTCTAACAACTGCTTCTTCAGGAGTTTCTCCAAAATCTATTTTTCCACCAGGAAATTCCCATTTGTCATGGGCTTCTTTGTGCCACTCTCTTTTTCTTCTAACTAAAAGAATATCTCCAGCGTCATTTGTTACTAACCCTTTTACAATAATAATTTGTTTTTGTTCTTTTTCAACCATTTTAAGAATTAATAATTTGTAATTAGATAAAAATGTTTCTGATTATTCATTTCAGTACAAGAGTGAAAGAATTAACCATAACATTTAAATATATGTATATGTATTTACTGATTATGTCCACCAAATGTATCACTATAACCAATGATGCTTATGAAAGATTAGCAATATCCAAAGAGCCTGGCGAAAGCTTTAGTGAAGTTATTGTTAAGCTTACACGGCATAATTCTATGTTAGATTTAGTTGGAGTACTATCTGATAAAGAAGCAGTGGAACTTAAATCTAATATAAAAGAGCTTCGTAAGAGAGTAAGAAGCAGAGTAGACGCCACGGCAGAAAGGTTAAAATGATTGCTGATACTACTTTTATAATTGATTTGATGCATAATGATGAAAGAGCAGTAGCAAAGTTGCAAGAGTTAGTTAAAAGAAATGAGCCACAGTCGGTAACTGCTTTAACAATATTTGAATTATTCAGCGGGTTAGCAAGATGTAATAAACCTGTAGAAGAAAGAAACAAAATCCTGAAAACATTGGGTGGTCAATTGGTAGTACATCTGGATTCCGATTCTGCCGAGAAAGGCGGAGAAATTGATGGCTCTTTGATAAAAGACGGAAAAGGCATAGACGCTATAGATTGCATGATTGCAGGCATTGCATCAATTAAGAAAGATATAATACTAACTCGTAATGTTAAAGATTTTTCTAGAATAAAAGGATTAAACTTTGAGCTTTACTAATTACAGCTTCGGTCCTTCTCTTCTTCCTTTCCGTTGCGCCTCATCCTGTTCTCGTATAATTCTTTCCGCGATACCAGTAACCGCTTGAAAAATCGTTCTAAACGTATGACTATCAGTGCGATAATCAGCTTCACCAAAACTAAATACTCTATTCTGTTCTCTTAATTGATACGCTTTCTGGAACGCTTCCTCAGAATCAGGATTATAGACACCAATACTTATTCCATTTCTATGATTTAAAGTAGCAAAGCATGGCACATCGGTAGGTCCATCTGCAATATAAATCATATTCTCAAACGGAATCCTTCTCAATTCTCGAGGCAGTAATCCATTCACATCTATACTTAAATCTTTATTTCCGCCTTTGTTGATTAAATGCAAGAATTCTGTTTTCTTAGTATGACCAACTGCTCGGGCAATTTCACAAATAACACCGTTCTTATCAGTATTATACTCTGAAGCAAACACCCCCTCAAGCTCTGGACCAATTGCGCTTCCTTTTACCATTTCAGTTAGCCCGGTGCTGATAACATAATGTTCTAAAGTAATTCCATGCAGTTTATACTTTTCTTCTGTACTTTCTTTAATATATCGCAGAAACAAAGGCAATCCTGGATAGAGAACCACTTCTTTTCCTAACTCTCGCAATTCTTGATTAGATAGGTTAGGAAATGTCCCCTTGCGAACATAACGTAAAATTAAATTCATATATGCGCATTCCGTATCGTAATTGATTCCTTTCTGTTCTGCCTCTTTAATCAATCCTCGTTTTTCTTCCCAGAATTCATCTCCATCAACACCTCGCTTGCGGAAAAGAGCTTCCTGCATACATTCCGGGCTAAGTGTAGAATCAAAATCGTAGAGCAAAGCGATAATATTTTGTGATGTGGACATAGAACGGTGAAATTAATTTACATTTATAAGAATTTAGAAAGTGGAGGATAGAGATTAAATTTCCCCCAGCACACTTTCAATCTTCCGTTTCAATGCTGGAGCGGGGTAAAAGCCGATAATTCTATCTACTTCTTCTCCATTCTTGAATACAATCAAACAGGGGATTCCAGTAATATGCTGAGTTTCAGCCACATCGGAATAATCTTCAGTAGACAACTTAGCGAATTTTAACTTTCCTTCAAACTCTTGAGCTTTGCTTAATTGCTCGAATACTGGAGTTAACATCTGACACGGACCGCACCAAGTTGCCCAGAAATCGACGATAATTGGAATATTCGAATTTATTGTTTTCTTAAAATTCTTGTCATTCAATTCAGTTACCATGGTTATACCTCTTGTTTCTTGTTGATCTCTCCTCTTATATACTTACGTGTTCAAACTAACATCTGCAATGTTTATATTCGATGTGCGACATCTCATAATATCAAATGCGTTTGATATATAATACTTTGCATCCAGCGTAATACTTCAGTAAAGTGAAGCGTTACCGTCATCAGGTCGAGCTTCTTAGATTTTAACATCCAGCTGACAAGAGGGTTGCCTCCTACGGAGAACGTC
>JAGVMW010000030.1 GCA_020053615.1 archaeon
CATTTTTCTCTTGATCATACATTTTCTGTAGTC
The DNA here is from genome assembly GCA_020053615.1 of archaeon. Taxonomy (GTDB): domain Archaea; phylum Nanobdellota; class Nanobdellia; order Woesearchaeales; family GW2011-AR9; genus JACRPH01. The sequence goes on from JAGVMW010000030.1 coordinate 34, forward strand.
TCTTTAAAGAAATTGTTGGCAGAAATGTATTCCCTTTAGTTAGTTTCCACATAATAATCACCTCAATTGAAAGAAAGGAGAACTACTATATAAAAGTTCCTAAATTAAAGAGATATGCTATTATTAGGAGATGACATACTCTTTTGTATAAGAATTTATGTCATCGAGTATAAATGTATGAAAATACGCGGCTTTCTAGTAATATTTACAAGCAATTCTATCCTTCACTTCCACAAATCTTTAAAAGAGTGAAATTCTTCTTTAAAATATGGGCTCCTTTGTTGGAAAATGGTTTCACAGTAAGATTTAAGTACGATTCCAATTAACAAATTAGATTTAACCTTACCAAAATAGGTAATAATATAAAATGAAAAAACAAATAGATACAATTGAGTCTAAACCATTAATCTACGCTGTTCCTGAGAGCAATTCTTTGCCTAATAAAGTTCACCAAATCATTTTAGGTAGTTTACTTGGTGATATGTACTGCGGAAAAGAAGGCTTAAACTCGCACATTGAGGAAACACATTCTATTCTCCAAAAAGATTATTTGGCTTGGAAGTATTCTATCCTAAAAGACTACTTTGACTTACGTTTATATCGTTACAACAATCCAATATGTAAAGCTAAAGAGAAATTCCTACTGTACCAGAGAGAATATCGAACTAGGCCTAAAGTTAAAGAGAAGATTAAAGAATACAATAAGAGAGCAGCTGAAAAACGAAAAAAAGGTGATAAAAATTAAGACTCTGATACTCGCCGCAGGATACGCCACCCGCTTATACCCTCTGACTGAAAACCAGCCTAAACCGCTGCTGAAAATAGCCAACAAACCCATTGTAGAACACATCTTAGAAAAAATAAAGCCCATTAAAGAAATTGATGAAGTTATTATCGTTACTAATGCTCGTTTTCATCACAACTTTCAAGTATGGTTGAATTCATTTTCTTATCCTAAAGCTATCAAATTAATCAATGACGGCACTTTAAACAATGAAGACCGTTTAGGAGCGGTAGGAGAAATAAATTACATTCTTAAAGAGGAAGAGATAAATGACAGTTTATTAGTAATCGCAGGAGATAATTTATTTGGGTTTCAACTATCCAAGTTATTATCGCAATTCTCCCAAAAAAACAAATCGATCGTGGCTTTCCATGACCTTAAAGAGTTGGAGAAAGTAAAAAGCAAATATGGTGTAGGTATTTTAGAAGGAAGTAAAGTAGTCGGATTTGAGGAAAAGCCGGTTCAGCCTAAGAGTGCTTTAGCCAGCACTGCTTGTTATGTATTTCACAAAAATGATTTGCCATTAGTAGAAAAAGCTATTGCGCAAGGGAAAGCTGACAATCCCGGTGATTTAGTAAAATTCTTAGTAAGAAACTCGGAAGTGCATGGATTTGTTTTTGACGAGCATTGGTTTGACGTGGGCAGTTTTGAATCACTCAAAGCAGCAGAAGAACTTTATCACTCATGAAAATAAGCACTATTGGCTCTGGTTACGTTGGATTAGTTACCGGAGCAATATTCTCTGAATGGGGGCATGAAGTTATCTGTGCGGATGTTAATGAATCTAAAATAGAAAAGCTGAAACAAGGAGAAGTGCCCATATTTGAGCCTGGACTGAAAGAGCTCATTGACCGAAACCGGACCTCAGGAAGATTGAAATTCACTACCGACAATAAAGAAGCTGTAGAACACGCGGATATAATTTTTATTTGTGTAGGAACACCTGCGGAAGAGAGAATAAAAAGCCACGACCAATATTTGAAACGAGCAAACTTGACTTATGTAGGAAAAGTTGCCCGCGACATTGCCATGTACATAGACCGACCTAAGATAGTAGTGGATAAAAGTACCGTTCCGGTAAAGACCGGAGAGCATGTAGAAAAAACCATCAAAAGATATCTCTCTAAAGACATACCTTTCTGGGTTGTATCTAATCCTGAATTTCTGAGAGAGGGACAAGCGGTAAAAGATTGCTTAGATCCAGACAGGATAGTTATCGGATGCAACCAACAGGAGCCATTTAAAACGATGCGAGAGCTATATTCCCGCTTTCCAGAGCGCATAATTGAGACCAATATCTGGAGCGCAGAGCTGGGAAAATTAGCTGCAAACGGATTCTTAGCTATATCTATTTCTTATGCAAATATTTTAGCGAGATTGTGCGATAAAACCGGGGCGGATGTTGGACAAGTAGCTAAAATAATGAAAGCAGACCGCAGAATCGGACCTAAAGCTTTCCTTAATGCAGGAATTGGTTACGGAGGAAGTTGTTTTCCTAAAGATGTAGCAGCATTGTACAACATCTTTAGTGAGGAAGGACTTGATTCCCAACTGCTGAAAGAAGTAATGATAGTTAACGATACTCAAGTTGAATATTTTATCGAAAAGATCAAAGAAGAAGTATGGACTGTTGGAGATAAGACTTTTTCAGTTTTAGGGTTAGCATTTAAAGACGATACTGATGATGTGCGAGAATCTCGAGGGTTAGAAGTGCTCAAAGAATTATGCCGAATGGGAGCACCTAAAATAAAAGTATATGATAAGCATGCTTTAGAAACGACTAGAGAAGAATTAGAGAGAATGGGAATGAAAGACGGCTTTGATTATAACGAAAAGTTGCTCTATTGTGATACTGTAAATGAAGCTTGTTCGGATACAGATGTACTGATTGTGGCTAGTGAATCAAATGAGTTTAAAGAAATTAAACCATATCATTTAAGAAAAGCGATGACTAATGGAGAGATGAATCGACCTTCGTGGATATTTGAAGGAAGACATACGTTTAATCCAACGGAGATGCTGAAAGAGGGGTTTATATTTTATAGTATTGGAAGACCGTTTGAAAGAAAGTAAGAACATAGTATGTGCATAGCATCATCAAGTCGAAATCCATTCAATTTATCAAACGCATTTGATATTATGTTGCGTTAGCGACATGTTGTGATAACAACATTATGAGTAGCAACGAATTTATTATGAGACCACAGTCGAATTTAGGAGACCGCAGTCGAGTATAACCTCTTCAAGAGTCGCAGAGGGATGGCTGTTGCTGTAAGCAACTCACGAGTGGAGCAGAGCGGAACGACTCGACCTACGGAGATGCGGCCCTAACGATACTTACAGAGGAGATTTCGAAGTGTGAGCGCACTCACATTAGGAGACAGCAGTCGAGTATAATGCTATGCACATACCAACGAAAATTATCAATGAGTGCGGGACGAACCGAACGACCACCGAAAGTTAAACAAATACGAAAGAAGTGAAACACAAACTAATTGACACATGATTAAATCTTTAACATTCAGAATCGGAGGAGAAGCAGGATGGGGCATAGCTACCGGTGCCGACCTTCTAGCTAAAATAGGTATCAAGCTAGGATATAACATTTTCTCTACCAAAGATTACGCTTCGCAAATAAAAGGAGGACATAATTATCATACAATACGCGTTTCTAAAGAGAAGGTAAATGCTGATGCGAACCAAGTTGATATATTATTAGCATTAAACCAAGAAACCATTACTCGACATAAATCTATTGTTGCTCCCACCGGAATAATTCTACATGATGCCAGAACAATTATTGAAGACAAAGATTCACGTTATCTTCCCATTCCTCTAGCTAAAATAGAAACTTCTCTGAAAGAAAAGAACATTCATAATTCCGTATTTGTAGGAGCAGCAATAAAAGTAATGGGAATTAATTTTGAAGTGTTAGCTGAGTTAATTAAAACTGAATTTTCTCACAAACCGGCATTGCAAGAAGTGTTTCTTAAATCGGCACGTGCAGGATATGATTGTGTTGATGCAATTAAAGATAAAACACTAACCCCCATCAAAAACACTTCCAGTCCCGAATTTATCTCTGGCAACGATGCCATTACACTGGGCGCACTTAAATCTAAAATCACTTTTCATGCCCAATATCCCATGACTCCGGTTTCAGGAATTTTACATAACTTAGCTCAAGAAGCTACTAAAAACAAAGAATTAGTTGTGATACAACCTGAAGATGAGATTGCAGTAATAAATATGGGGTTAGGGGCATCTTATGCTGGTGCGCGAGCCATGGTAGCTACCTCTGGCGGCGGATTTTCATTGATGGTAGAATCATTAGGGTTAGCTGGTATGGCTGAGATTCCATTAGTTATAATCGAAGGACAGCGTCCTGGTCCGGCTACAGGTTTGCCTACTAAAACTGAACAAGGAGATTTGAAGTTTGTGATTTCGGCCGGAACAGGAGAATTTCCACGAGTAGTAATTGCTCCTTCAACCATTGAAGAGTGCTACACTGAAACAAAAAGAGCATTTTATTTAGCGGAAAAGTATCAGCTGCCGGTAATTGTTCTGATAGACAAACATCTGGCTGAAAGTTACACCACAATTAATTTGAAAGACGAAGAAGAAAGATTCAAATTTGATTACAATAAAAGAATTAATATTATTATTGAAGTTAAAGAAGTACAACTAAATCAAGACGGCTTGTTCAAACGTTATGCTCAATCCAATCTTCAACGTACTCTTCCGGGAACGGTTAATGGAATCTTTACCTATGCTGGAGACGAGCATGACGAAATAGGAGAAATAACTGAAGATGCTGGAATTAGAATCGCAATGGTACAGCGAAGGATGAACAAATTAAAATCAATTTTATCAGAACTTCCTCCATCGCAACTCATTGGAGAAAAAGATGTTGAATTAACAGTGGTGAGCTGGGGAAGTAATCATGGAGCGATTAAAGAAGCGATAAACCGATTAAAAGAAGAAGGAAATAAAATTAACTTTTTGTCATTAAAATACCTATGCCCATTCCACACCGCAGAAGTTAAGTCAATTTTATCCCAAAGTAAGAAGCTATTACTGATTGAAAATAATGCTACTGGGCAATTGGGAGAGTTAATTGCAGAGAAAACTGGAATAATAATCACAGATAGATTATTGCGTTATGATGGTAGTACGTTTACGGTTGATAATATTTACGATGAGCTGAAGAAGAGGATTTAAATGAAGCCAAGTAAGAACTATGGAGAATTAATCCCATGCTGAAAGATAAGATTGTTAAAATCATCAAAGAGGGGGAAGGGCTGTGCATTGAGTTTAAAGAGTGTAAAAATGAAATAAACAAAGGAGTATATGAAACTGTCTGCGCCTTCTTGAATCGTAATGGCGGAGAATTATTGCTCGGTGTTAACGATTCCGGTGAAATAACTGGAATTGAAAAAGATAGAATCTATTCAGAAAACAGTAACAAACCGCACGTCCACGGCATAATAAACCCTAAGAATTTTACTCCTTATCCTAAAAATCCCGTAATTGCCGGAGTTTTTAAACAAATAGGAAATGCCGATGATTTAGGTTCGGGAGTTAGAAATCTAGTAAAATATACCAAATTATATTCTCATCGTGAACCTGAAATTCATGATGAAGATATATTCAAAGTAATAATTCCTATCCCGCAAGGTACCATGGAAGCTACCATGGAAGCTACCACGCAAGATGAAAGAATGAGAAAAATCATTGAATTTAGTACAGTTCCCAAAACCGCTATTCAAATAATGGAAATGATAGGATTAAAAAACAAAGAACATTTTAGGTTAGAAATATTAAAACCATTAATAGAGAAAAAAATATTGTTATTGACCATCCCAGACAAACCAAACAGTCCAAAACAAAAATATTATTCAAAAAAATAAAATGGTTGAGCTAAAAGATTTTTCCCGATGTGAACAGCCCAATTGGTGTCTCGGCTGTGGCGATTTTGGAATACTTGCTGGAATGAAAAAAGCGTTATCTGAATTAACTATCGGGCCACACAATACCGTATTAGTATCAGGAGTAGGATGTTTTGCTAAACTGCCCTATTGGACCAAAGCATATGGCTTTGTGGGATTGCATGGAAGAGGCTTACCAATAGCTCAAGGGATTAAACTGGCCAATCCCAAATTGACAGTTATCGCATTTGGTGGGGATGGAGATGGCTATGGCGAAGGAGGCAACCACTTCATTCATGCGTGTAGAAGAAATCTAAATATATGCTATTTCGTGCATAATAACGAGGTTTTTGGGCTGACTACGGGACAATATTCTCCTACCTCAGAGAAAGGCCGTAAAAGTAAGTCATCTCCCCTAGGAACGCTGGAAAAGCCATTAAATCCGCTTGTTTTAGCAATCTCCTCTGGAGCGACGTTTGTAGCCAGAGCTTATGCCGGAGATTTAACCCAGTTAGTTAATATTATGAAACAAGCAATTCAGCACACTCAGCAAGGAAAAGGCTTTGCCGTGATGGACATACTTCAACCCTGTGTTTCGTTTGGTAAGAATTACGAACACTATCAAAAACGAGTATATTACTTAGGGAAAGAACATGATGCTACTAATAAAATCAAAGCTTTGGAGAAAGCATTGGAATGTGAGAGTGGAGAGAAGTTGGCGTGCGGAGTGTTTTTGGTTAATAGTAATACTTCAGTAATCTGAAGCGTTACCATCCTAAGGTCGAGCCTCCTTGGAGATTACAGCAAGGCAGACAAGGGGAAGCTCCCTACGGGAATGTCTGCTCTCGATGAACACATC